>DATCJR010000096.1 GCA_036562685.1 Clostridia bacterium
TTAAAAATATGTACTATCTGCTCAACCGTAAAAGGCGCGGTTGATTGCTGCCCATCACGAAATGTCGTATCCGTAATCCAAATATTATCCGGCATCTCCATAGGAACGACACGACGGTTAAAAATCACCTTAGGCACTTCAGAATAATTAAAAAACTCTCTAAAAAGATTGGGTTCTTCTACATCCTGCAAAGTATGATGATAGTATTCCCGCTCCAGCAAATTAGTCTTTTTGTTGTAATATGTTCTGGGTTTTTGAGAATTATCATATCCCATAGCTACTCCCTATTATGTTGCGAATATTTATTCACAACATACGCTTATTTATTTATAATTATAATGTTTTATATATGATTATAACTTGGAGTGAATATTTGTCAACAACTACTTCTTGTTGTATTACTTATATGCGGGATTATTTCTGTTTATAGCAAAACTATCAGTTGTTTTTAAAGCTGATAGTTTTGAATTAGATAATTTAAAAATTTCAGTTAAAAATTTAATTTAAAATTTATTGAAGTTGATTTAAAAATTCTTTTAGTCTGTTAAGACCTTCTTTGATGTCCTTTTCTGAAACTGCGTAGGATAATCTTATATATTCTGGAGCACCAAAAGATTCACAAGGCACTACAGCAATTCGGGCATATTCCAGCATAAGCTCTGCGGCTTTCAATGCGCTGTCGATTACTTTTCCGTCTATAGATTTTCCAAAAATGCTGCTTATATTGATCATTACATAAAATGCGCCTTGCGGATTAGGACAAGACAGTCCAGGTATAGAATTTACAAAATCAACAATTAACTTTCTTCTTGCGTCAAAAGTATTTACCATTTCTTTAATGAAATCGTCTTGCATATGAAGAGCCGCAACGGTAGCATATTGGGCAATACTGTTGGCATTAGAAGTACAATGGCTCTGCATATTATCTATTGCTTTTGCGATCTCGGTATCGGCTGCAAGATATCCAATACGCCATCCTGTCATAGAATATGACTTGGATGCGCCGTTAACAACTATGGACTGCTTTTTGATTTTGTCGGAATACTCGGCTATAGAATAATGCTTGCATCCGTCATATATAATCTTTTCATAAATTTCATCGCTTATAATATAAATATCTGTCTTTTCCAATACTTCTGCCAAAGCCCACAACTCTTCCTTAGAATATACAACACCTGTAGGGTTGGAAGGTGAATTGATAATCACAGCTTTGGTCTTAGATGTGATTGCTGATTTCAGCTTTTTAGGTGTAAGTTTAAAATTATCGTCTTTGGTATCCACTATAACAGGAGTACCGTCACACATCTTAACAAGCTCAGGATATGTCAGCCAGAAAGGCGCAGGAATAATAACCTCGTCACCTTCTTCAACCAATGCAAGCATAATATTGTATAAAGAATGCTTTGCGCCGTTGCTTACAACTATCTGATCGGGCGAATAAGTCAAATTATTATCTTTCAAAAACTTTTCGCAAATAGCCTTTTTCAAAATCGGCATTCCGCTGTTGGGTGTATATTTGGTGAAACCCTTGTCTAAAGCCTCTTTAGCTGCGTCAATGATAACTTCAGGTGTATTAAAATCAGGCTCTCCAGCTCCAAAGCCTATTACATCTATTCCTTCATCTTTCATTTTCTTAGCTTTTGCAGTAATTGCAAGTGTCAATGATTGTGATATCTTTAATGTTCTTTTTGCTAAAGCCATGGGTTTCCTCCGTTATTTACATAACATTTCTTATGTCTCATATTACGCAGTGATTATATAATAAGTGAATTTTGGTGTAAACAAAAAAAAGCTCAAAAAAGCTTGTTAAGCTATTTTAATTCTAGTGTTCTCTATAAGCTATGCTTATAATCACCTATTGAGATATAAAATAATGAAAAGAGCATTAAAAAAGCTCCAACAGCTTTATTCGCTTTGTTGGAGCTTGCGTGTTTGATCTGCTAGTCTTAATTGTTCTATCATTTCATCAATTTCGCCGTTCATAAAATTATCAATGTCGTATATTGTAAGTCCTATTCGATGATCGGTAACTCTTCCTTGAGGGAAGTTATATGTTCTTATTCGCTCTGATCTGTCTCCTGTACCTATCTGACCTCTGCGGGTGCGTGCGTATTCTTCGTCTGCCTGCGTTTGATAAAGGTCATAAAGTCTGGATTTTAGAACCTTCATAGCTTTTTCTCTATTTTTTATCTGAGAGCGCTCGTCTTCGCAAGTAACTACCATGCCTGTGGGCAAGTGTGTAATTCTTATCGCTGATTCAGTTTTGTTGACATGCTGTCCGCCTGCGCCGCCGCTTCTATAAGTGTCAATCTTTAGATCTTTTTCGTTAATTTCTACTACCACGTCTTCTGCTTCGGGCAACACCGCTACCGTAACCGTTGAGGTATGAACGCGGCCTTGAGTTTCGGTTTCGGGAACGCGCTGAACTCTGTGAACACCGCTTTCAAACTTCATCTTTGAATAAACATTGTCTCCTGCAAGAGAAAAAACTGCTTCTTTGATCCCGCCTTTTTCGGTTGCGTTGATTGAAATATCTTCTATCTTCCAACGCTGCATTGCTGCATACATTTTATACATGCGCATAAGTTCTGCGCCAAATAGTCCTGCTTCTTCTCCGCCTGCACCTGCTCTGATTTCCACGATAACATCTTTTTCATCATTTTTATCAGGGGGCAAAAGCATAATTTTGAGTTCTTCTTCTAATTTTTCAATTGCTTGTGAAGCTTCCTCAAACTGCATCTGAGCAAGTTCTTTCAGTTCATGGTCACTATTATGAGCTAAAATTTCATGTGCCTCGTTTTTGGCAGCAAGCGCTTTGTTGTATTCTTCGTATTTATTGATTATAGGCTCAAGTCTTGAATGCTCTTTTGCTGTCTTTTTCCATTCTTCTATATTGGAAATAAGATCAGGATCAGCTAAAGACTGAGTGAGCTTTTCAAATTTGGTTTTTAATTCTTCAAGCTTTTGTATCATTTTATTATCTCGCCCTTTTGAATAATATTATTCTTTGTTTTCCGTCAAGATCGTTTATTATCTCAACGTTATTGTATTGATCTTTGTATTCGCTTTCAATAATATCTTTAATGATTTGCGGTTGATCGCTGCCAGCCTCCATCATTAAAATACCGTCAGGGTTAAGAAACTCAAAAGCATCTTTTAGTATTCTTCGTATGATGTCAAGCCCGTCTGCCCCGCCGTTTAAAGCCTTTATCGGTTCTTGTTTTACTTCGGTAGACAATAATGCAAGTTCATCTGTCTTTATGTAAGGCGGATTGGTAACTATTATATCAAACGTGCCTGTAATGTTTTGAAATAAGTCGCTTTGAATTAACTGAATATTTTCTAGCCCCTTGCAATTTTGTTTTGCAACTTCGATAGCAGGATGGCTTATATCAGAAGCTGTAATTTGAGCATTTTTAACTCTGTTAGCGACTACAACTGCTATGCATCCGCTGCCTGTGCATAAATCTAAGACTTTAGGGCTAACACCTTTTTGGCTCAATTCTTTTGCTTTATCCGCCGCCAATGTCGCCAAAACTTCTGTTTCAAATCTAGGTATTAATACATTAGGGTTAACAATAATCTTATATCCGCAAAAATCCACATCGCCCAATATATATTGAAGCGGCTGGCGTGTTTGTATTCTTCTGTCAATTAGTTTTTTTGCCGCATAATATTGACTGCGTTTTATGATTTTGGTCATTTTTAAACTTGTTCTGTTTGTCTTTAAAATATGCGCCAAAATCCAATCCGCTTCATTTTCTTCAATATTGGCATCTTTTAGCTTGGTGTAAAATTCATTTATTGCAGATGAAAGCTCAATTTCGTCCCAATCAACGCATTTTATACTGTCATCTTTTTCCATTTCATCAACAGCAGTAAATGCTTTTATTGCAACTTCTATCATCTGTTCATCAGGCTCTTTGGTCGTAAGAAATTGCAAAGCAAGTCCCGGAGCTTTTAATATGCGCACAAATAAGTTGTCAGGCAATATCGCAAAAAATCTTAGCAATTCATATGAAAAGCCAGCTACAAGCGGCAGCAAAATCAATCTTACAATGATTTTTCCGTACCAAGCACCAAAAAATGTCCAAAAAGAATTAATTCCGCTCAAATATTCTATTAACGAATTTGACAGAGTAAATAAAACAATAGAAACGATCATCACTAAGAACAAAAATGTCGTTCCGCATCTGTCATGAATTCTAGAACAGCCTTTTACATTTTGAACATTGAGTTCCAAATCTTTTTCAAAACAGTTTATCGTCTTATGTTCAGCACCGTGATACATAAAAGTGCGTTTTATATCTTTCAAAAAAGACACTGAAACAAGGTAAGCCAAAAAAATGAGCAGTCTTGTTACGCCTTCTACCACACTTGTCAAGACATTGCTCTTATATCCCCACCATTTGTTGACCAGATAGTTAACACCGTCACTTATAAGGCTGGGCAAAAACATAAACAAGACAATAGAAAAAGCCAGACCCAAAAATACAGCCAAAAACGCTTCGCCATTGGTAATTTCGCTTTGACCGTCTTCTTCGCTGTAAACTTCTGAACTTTTCAATAATGTCTTTACACCCAAAATCATGGTTTGAAAAAACATTACAGCGCCGCGAATGATAGGTATTTTTCTAATAATGCCCTTGCTTTTTTTGAGTCTTTCAGTTTTTAATAAAACATTCCCTTCGGGGTCGCGAACAGCCAACGCCATAGAGCGCACACCGCGCATCATAACGCCTTCCATTACCGCCTGTCCGCCAATAAGAGTTTTTTTGGCTTTTTTTTCTTTCATAAAATTAACCCCTAAAAAATAAAAAAAGTGCGCAAAATCTTTCGCTCGAAGAACGCAAAAAGAATAAGGCACTTTATAAAAAACTAATCTAGCCCTTTATGTTATAACGCTTGTTGAACTTGTCAATTCTTCCGCCAGTTTCTGCTACCTTGTGCTTGCCTGTATAGAAAGGATGACATTTTGAGCATACTTCTACCTTAATTGTGTCGCCTTTTATGGTAGAACCGCTTATAAACTTTTCACCGCAGGCACATTCGATTGTAACCTCGTGATAATTGGGATGAATGTTAGGTTTCATTTATCTTGCTCTCCTAAAGAATTTCAAAATTATTGTCATAACATTATAAAGCACATTAGTTATTTTAGTCAAGTAAATGTATCTGGTACATTATTGAATAGTTTTTTGATATAAAAATTAGCGCTAATTATATGATAAAATTGTTTTCTATGGCAAATTAAGCATTTTTTTGACAAAATGCTATCTAAAGTTTATCATAATTTTATTTCAAAAAATATCAAATAATGATATACTGTTTAAGCTAAATCATATTAGAATTTAAAAAGAGGTTAAATGTGAAAGCTTGGGTAATTGACAAGCCCGAATCTATAACATTGCAGGAAATCAAAGAAAACGAAATACCTGCCAATAATGTCAAAATCAAAATTACTCTTGCCAGTTTGTCTTTGACAGATGCAAAGGCATTTAAAGGGGATTTGATAGGCGGAGTACAATATCCTTTTATCCCTGGAAGACACGCCGTAGGCATTATAAGTGAAATTGACGAAAACAACTCTTTTGGATTATCACGCGGTCAACGTGTAGTCATTGACCCTAATATTCCATGCAATAATTGCTATGCATGCAAAACCCACAGACCTTGGGAATGTGAAAAAATGAAGGTAATGGGTTTTTCTTCAGAAGGCCTTATTAGAGATTTTGCATGTGTCCCTGTATCCAATGTCTATCAGATACCGCAACAGATTTCTGATAAAGAAGCTCAGTATGTTGAATACACTTCAATAGCAGTCAAGGTTTTTAACGAACTAAAAGTAGCTGAAGGCGAACATATTGTCATAATCGGCGCTAGCATTTTAGGCATTATTATGGCTCAGCTTGCCTTATATTATCAGGCTGTTCCCATTATCTTAGACCCTCACCAGGACAAGCTTGATATTGCGACCAATTTAGGCATTTATTACACTATTAATACAAGCACTGCAGACCCCAATGAGAGAATCAAACAAATAACAGGCGGAAGATATTGCGAGTGTTCGATTTATCTTGCAAATTCCAACGACAAGATTCAAAAGGCGTTTGATTATGCTTCGGTAGGCGGAAGAGTAGCGATAGTAGGCTGGGAATATATTGCTGAAATAATGAACGGTAACGTAAGCGGTATTTTGTCAAAACAGTTGACTGTTATGGGAATCAACAATGGACAAAAGCAAATTCCCGCTGCAATCAACATGCTTGCAAAAAAAGTCGTAGATGTATCACCGTTTAAAATCAAAGATATTAAATTTGACGAAGTAGATCAAGGTCTGAAGGAATACAGCCAAAACCTGCTTCGTTATCACAAGATCTTTATTAAAATATAGAATTACCGTTTTAGAATAAAAACTCCTTAATATTTTGATATTAATATTAAGGAGTTTTTTTATGTTAAGTTTGAATGTGCCAAAACAAGTTACAGTATATGAGATTTTATATAATCTAAGTCAAGACGCCTATTTGTTTTCTGCGCCAGAAATTAGATAATCTTTTAGATTGATAATATCTCCTGCCCCGACAATTATCAACAAGTCATTGGCAGTCAGCCTTTTTTTAAGATAAAGGCTGCAAGACTCAAAGTCATCAAAATATAAAACATTTTTTCCTTGCTGTTGTAATTCTTGGCTTAATTTTAAACTAGTTACTTCTGGATCATTAGGTTCTCTCGCGGCATAAATAGGCAGCAAGATAATTTCATCAGCATAAGACAAAGATTTTTTAAATTCTTCCCACAGACTTTTGGTGCGTGAATAGGTATGAGGTTGAAATATGGCTATAACAGAAGGATTTTGAGTTTTTGCTGTATTAATCGCAGCCTCTATTTCTTTGGGATGATGAGCATAGTCA
>DATCJR010000097.1 GCA_036562685.1 Clostridia bacterium
CATAGTTTTTTCCTCTGTATATTAATATTATGCCAAATTATATACTAATACTCATAAAAAGCCAAAACAAAAAGCCTAAAACAATTGAAAAAACTTTATATTTTATATCCTTAACAAAAATCGATTTTAAGCCCGTTAAAAAGGCATTTTCTTGTTTGATTTTTTGTTCCATACCTTATTTCCTTCTGCGTTTTTTTGTAACAGGCTCGGGTGCGCGCAAGCCGTAAAATTCAGTCAAAATATTATGCAACATATTAGAATCAAAATACCTTGCAAGTTCACCGTCTTTTGCTACTGAAATAACACCCGTTTCTTCAGACACTATTATTGTTAACACATCATAGTTTTCGGTAATGCCTATGGCAGCTCTATGCCTTGTACCCAATTCTTTAGGAAGATTGGTATCTTGAGAAAGCGGCAAAAAGCATCCTGCCGCAATCAAGGTGTTGCCCTTGATTATTACAGCGCCGTCATGCAAAGGTGATTTTGTATTAAAAATACTCTCAATTAAAGCCGAACTGATTACAGAATTTAGCTTAACTCCGCTTTCAATAATATGCGAAGGAACAGCGTTTGCAACCAACACAATCAAAGCACCCGTATTGCTTTTTGAAAGCGATTGGGTAGATTTTATGATTTCTGAAATTGTATTATTAAGTTCTTCATCAGAGATTTCAGAATTAGCAGTAAAATGACTAGCTACTTTTCTAGAACTTATAAGCTTCAAGAAATTACGTCTAAGTTCGGGCAAAAAGGCTAAGAAAAATATTATAAGTGCTACTCCAAATAAAACATCAGAAACTAAATATAAAACAGGCAATTGGGAAGCAAAATATCTTATAAATAGATATATCGCTATAAAAAGCAATATGTATTTTATAGCTCTCAAAGCATTTGCATGTTTCAAAAACATAAAAATGCCATAAAAAATCAAAACAAAAACTACGATTTCTATGACATCCCAACCGTTAAAACTTTTAAAAACATCAGCAATCTTAGTAAAAAAGTTCATCAAAAAGCCGCCGCCATTAATTAATATATTTTGTATATACATTGCTGAATGCCGATAACACTTCTCTTGCTTCCATCAAGTCAATAATGTTTTGGTTCATTTTTTTGGAAAGCTCCAAAGCCGTATCGTAATTAGTATAATCTCCTTCTACTACCTTGGAAAAAGCTTCGTTTAGCTTAAGAGAATTTTCTTGTGTATCTATAAGCTTTAGTATATATCCGTAAAGATAAATTAAAAAATCACATTGTGCTTCCACGTTTGTTTTAACTCCGTTTCTATAGTAAAAACAACTTTAATATAGAATTATTATACTCGTATGCACTATAATTTACAATAGAAAAAAAGCCAAAAATATATGATTTTGCCTATAAAAAGTTAAAGTATTTATCAATCTAACAAAATTTGACAATTTATTATCTTTTTTGCAATTTCAATATTTTTGGCACGAAAATATAATAACTAATAACCGTCAAACGGGTTTTTGTTTTCTCCGTTTTGATTATAAGGTCCTTTGCTGTTTTCGTATTCATCTCCAAAAACAGAGGTAGGCGGCGCTTGTCGTATCTTTATCACAGGCATAGGATAACGGTTATTAAACTGTCTTATCAACAGCATTACAATAACTCCCATTATTATTATCAAACACAGCTTAAGATATGCTATAAATCTTGTGTCAAGCATTAGTGAATAATCTTTTTTATTGGCTAAGCTATCCTGCATACTTTTTACAAAGTTATCATTAGTCAGTGTGTAATAAATAATATCTGCAGCATTGTTCATTTTTTGTAAGAAAGTATCGCCATAATATTTTCTTAAGATTTCTAGCGTATCGTTTTTGGTATAAATTATTGAAGGATGCTTTTCCGATTCCACCATACCAATTTTTTTGGTTGTATCCCAATTTCTAGAGAAGAAATGCGCACTATTAATTCCGTTCTTTAAAAAATTCAAATTCGCGCTGTTAAGTCCGTAATGCATATACGGCGTAAGAGATGTAGGAATAGAAAATGTCTTTTTGTTCTTTGGCGGCAATTTTAACGCTCTGTTATTGTCGTCCGCTATCTTTTTTATAAATTGCTGATGTATAGTTTCCAACTCATCGCAATAAAGATATAGATAATCTCCACCGCCAACGCAGTCAAGGTCTATTACAAGCAAGGTGTTTTCTTTTTCGCTTGACAGCATTTTTGACACATAATAACTAGATCCATTAAGTCCCGGTTCTTCTGCACCTAACGCCAAGAAAATTATATTAAAGTCCAAATCTACTTGGATTTTTGCAAAATAATCCGCCAAAGCAAGCATAACAGCAACGCCCGTACCGTTGTTATATGCTCCTTCCGCTTCAAAGCCGTTAATTTCTTCAGAACCATATATATTATCATAATGGGCGCAAATAATAACCTGTTTTTCCTTTTGATTGTTTATTACGCCTATTATATTTTGAGATGTTTGAGTTTTTTTGTTGTAATCAACCTCAAAGTTCTGAACCTGTGTTTCAAGTCCAAAATCTTCAAATTTTTGCTCTATCCATTTGCCTGCTTTTTGCTCGTTTTCGCTAAAACTCGTTCTATCAGGATTATCTTGCAAAAAATCTATAAGATACTGTTCTATACCAGTGATTACTTGAATCTGCTCGTCTTGTGCACTTACTGTTTTTGAAATGCCTGTAAAAAAGAGAGTAAAAGAGACCAGAATAATAAGTAATAACGCCGTTATCTTTTTCATAGCACACCTCCAAAAACATCCAGTATAGACATCAAAACATTAAATCCATGATATACGAAGAAAATAATCGCAGTTGCTCTCAAGGCTCTTGCCCACAAAAAGTCAGGCAGAAATCTTCTTGAAATGAGATGATAAGCAATATATAAGAAAATAGAACTAATCAAAAAGTCAACTAGAGTTCCTATCACCTGCAAAAGCGGGAAGAAAAAGTATATGAGATGGAAAGCTCCTAAAATCAGATAATTAAAAGTAAAAACCACTCTTGTATAATGATATACTTTGGGTTTGTTTATGACTACTAGTTGCATTTTAATAAAATAAACCACCACACGCATTATGAGTTCAAAAATGCCGTAATTGATAAGCCCTCCAATAAGATAAAACCACCAGCCAACAGTTTCAGCAGACGCTCCATTTCCCCAAAGCATCGTATATGCGATCATAGTCA
The DNA here is from genome assembly GCA_036562685.1 of Clostridia bacterium. Lineage (NCBI taxonomy): Bacteria > Bacillati > Bacillota > Clostridia > Clostridia bacterium. The sequence goes on from DATCJR010000097.1 coordinate 3,189, forward strand.
TGTCTTGAGAAGCATAGGCGCATGAAAATATCATGCTCGCCATAAGCATTAATACACCTACATAAGCAGGTATTTTATCAATTATGTTATTTATACTTTTAGACAGTTTCATATCTCTCCTAAATATTGATTATATTAAGAATAACAGCATCTGCTGCTGCAACTTTGTCTAATTTTCCGCTTTTGATGCGAAATTCCATTGATTGAAGTTCGTCGCATATTTTTTTCAGCTTTACTGCGCCGAAACTTTTGGAATTATTGAGCAAATATTTGAATGCGTATTCATTGACGCCTAACTGCTTATATAAATCATTTTGGTTTTTATTGACAGCAACATACAGCAGTTTTCTAAAATACGCATACACCGCATTTATCAGATAAACATCGTCTGAAGCATATGAAAGAGTATTCCAGATTCTAAATGCTTCGTCAGGCTGTTTATTTGCAAGGCAGTTTGTAAGCTCATATATTTTATATTCATCGTCTTTAATGGCAATATCTTTCACATCTTGTTCGGTAATTTTTTGGTCAATCTTATAAGACAGTATTTTTTGAAGCTCAGTATTTATTCTGCCCATATCCTTAGAACAATAAGCAATCAAAGTGTCAATCGCTGCCTTTTCGATATTGTCGTTGCATTGCTTTTTTATAAACTGCACAAGCTCTGTGTTTTCAAGTTTTGAACAATCTATAACTTCTGCTTTTTTGGAAAGTTTAGCAAGAAATGATTCTTCGCCGCTTATCACCAAAATAGAACTAGGATTTGGTTCCTCTAAATATTCTAATATCTTTTTGCCTGTATTTTTTTGTCCGTTTGATGACGTTTTGGACACAGAAAAATCAAGCGCAACCACTACCCTATAATCAGAATCCCAAGGCATTACCTTTAATGCATTTACAATGTTTTCTTCGTCTTCGTTTTGGTTGTATATAACCGCATTAATCAGAGGGTTATTGGCAACCGAACACAGCATATCAACGGCCGAATTGACCAGCCATTTGTCTTCGCCCATTACTATATAGCATGGACGAAACTTTTTGGATTGTATATGTGATTGCAAAGCATTATATTTCATTTATTATTTTCCTCGTTTGAAACGGTATAATCGCCTTTTTTTATCAATATTGTCTGCTTAAAATCAGAAAAAGTCGTTTTTATATAATCTAAAAACCTATCTAGCACTATGCCCATAACCAAAGAATATATTGATATTCCTATCGGGATAAGGCTTATAAGTCCCCAGATGATATTTTCTGCCGTTCCCCATATAAAAATAGAAATGACATTGGCTGTTTTTAATATTATAGAAATAAGATACAGCAATCTTTTGGTCTTTTTGTTCTTTATATAACCGCCTATCACTAAAACATAAAAAGCAAAGCCTACGGTCAATAATCTCAATCCTAAGGTAAACCAAGCAAATATCACTCTTCCTAGATGATTGGTCACATCAAAATAATTTGAAATAGAACCTTTTGAGACTATTAATTCCAAAACAATCATCAAAACAGTCAAAGCCAAAATGATGATACCTGAAACCAGCCTAAAAATCCAAATCCTCTTTTTTATGGCTTGTAGTGTATCTTTTATATTAAAAAAGTCTAATATTTTTTGCTTCATTTCTTTGCCTAGAACGTAAAACTATTCAAGTCAAACCAATTCTAACATAAAAACACTTTTTACTAAAGCAAAATAGCAAAATTGCCTTTTTCATACATATTAATAACATTTTGAACTGGCGTTTCTATTTTATCATAAACCAAACAAAGCATAAAGTCCAAATATTGATTATATGTCTTAGAAACTATTATGTCAGTACCGCCGATTAAAGTATTAAGTATTTTTGAATTTTTCTCATCTTTTATTATAGGAAATAAAATTGATTTTTGATTAGAAATGATCTTTGTTCCAAGTCTTGCGCCGTTATAGCTGTAAGAATATATTTTTAGACCTTTGATAGTGTAATCAATGTTATCAAAAATTTGAATGACATTGATTTTGCTGCTTACTTCTATCTCATCACATAACGCCCAGTCATCAGTAACAATCACTATTTCATCAGCACTAAAGTCTGTTGATATTTGAATCAGGGCATCTATTTTATATGGCGTTTTGGTTATAATTATCCGGTCTAGATTTCGTATTTTTTTATTTATTAGTTCTTTTCTTATTTGCCAATAGTTATAATCATTTATTTCGCCTACTAAATATTTTGAATTATCAGAAGTGGTTATTATACCGATAGGATACGAACCTTCAAAAGCAGTAAATGTATTTTCTTTATAAACACTTGCAATATTAGTAAAAGTTACTAATAGTCCAAAAAAGACGGCCAATGCGGTTACTGATATTGCTTTTAATTTGTTAGGTATATTGATATAGCCGCCTAAAACAAAAATGCCCAAATAATAAATAATTGCAAGTCCGCCCAAAGAAAAGATAATTATATTGGCATATTTAAAATTTTTAATCAAATATGTAGCCTTGTTGACTGTCCATATAATCCACCCTGACGGCTTAACCAAAAGCCCAAGGATTGGAACAACAAGCGAAATAATACAGCCAGCAAAAAGCAATACAAAGGCGATATTGACCAATGGCAAAAGAACGATATTGAAAGGCAAAGAATAAAGCGAGAATGAATTAAAATAATATGCCATTAAAGGATATATGCCGATATTGGCTGACAATGTCATTGATATTAATTCGCTTATATAATTTGCTAACTTACCTTTAAATAATTTTTTCAGCATATTTGCAATAGGAGAATAAAGACAGATGATAGAAAAAACGCACGCAAAAGAAAGCAAAAAGGATACATCATAAATATAAAGCGGCTTGATAAGCAACAAAACAATAGATGCAAAACCAAGGCTGTTTAGAGAATCATGTCTTTGTCCTGTGGCTTTTGAAACCAGCAGCAAAATTCCCATAATACCAGCTCGCGCAACCGAAGGCACAAATCCGCATATAGCGCAATAAAAAATAATAATTATGGAAGTGATCAAAAGCTTAAAAAATCTCAGCCCCTTGATGCGTGAAAACAAAAAACTTATGCAGATTATCAAAAAGCTAATGTTCATGCCCGATACAGCCAAAATATGCGCTAGCCCCGATGTTTTGTAGTTTTGCGTCAACTGGTCTGATATATAAGCTTTTTCACCCGTAATCATAGCATAAGCCACCGAAGCGGTATCAAAATCCTTGATATTATCAAACACTATTTGCTTTAGCTTACCTCTTATATAAGACAAAGCATCTATCTTGCCGCTGTATCTTCGCACATCGTATTCAGTGCAGCTTAAAGTGTATTTTATATCATTTCGATATTGCTCATAATTGACGCTGTTGTTTTTGAATAACTTCTGAGGATTTAACGAACCGCTGTATATCAACAACTTATCTCCAGCTTTGAGATTATATAGATAGCTGATATTGTCTAAAGCAATTCTTACCCATACCTTTCCGCTTATTTTTGCACCGTTGACTTTGATGTCTTTTCCCACAGCTGTCAATATATCTTCATCAGAATTGATGTCGTCTGTTAATGTAAATATAATTTCCCCGTCTATTTTTGTTTTAGCTTCCCAAAAATTAATTGTCCAAAACACTGAAATAAGACAACAAAAGCACATAGCACTTATCAGGGCAATATTCAAAATCCGCCGTTTAAAAAACATAATTACACCAGCGACCAAACAGCATAATATCAGACACAAAATTCCCCAAAAGTAATTTTGACGATTAATTTCGCATATTCCTAATATTAGTGCCCCTAACATTATGCTGATAAAAAACAAAACTCGATAATTAACTAATCTTTTCATTCCTTTTTCGACTAATTTTTCAAAATATACACTTTAATTATAAAGAAATAGACATATAAATACAATAAGATTTATAAGGAGAAAAACATATAAAGGACTTATTAAAAACAGCAGCGACCATAACTGTCTTTTCCATATTGACAAAAACTTTGGGCTTCTTCTTCAGAATTTATCTTTCTCATACGCTGGGAGCAGAAATGATGGGGGTATATCAAGTAGCCTTTTCAGTTTTTATTGTGTTTTTGGTTATGGTTACAAGCGGGATACCTATTACGGTTACCTCGCTTACAGCTAGATCGCTGTTTGACCGAAATATAAATCAACATTCTACAATAAGCGCGGCAATAATCATAAACTTGGTTACCGCTGGTATCGCTATTTTTATAGTGCTGTCTTTTCAAACTATGTTGAAAAGGATTTTTACTAATCCTTTGAGTTTTGGAATACTTTTATATCTGATGCCTGCTGTAATATTTTCATCTATTGGTGATGCTTTTAAAGGAAATATTTGGGCAAAAAAACATTACTTTTCTGTTTCTTTGATAGAATTATTAGAGCAATCAGTAAGAATACTGATGTGTATCATATTATTTTTATTCACCCAAAACACTATATTAAGAGCCAACCTTGCGGCGATCTCGCTTTCGATTGCCTGTGCGGTAAGTTCATTGACAATGTGCTTTTATTATTACAGACTAGGCGGAAAAATAAGCCCGTCAGACGGTCATGTGAAAAAAGTTCTTGAAATGTCTGCGCCTATCACCATAATGCGTGTTTGTTCGGCGTTAGTAAGCTTTTTGATTGCTATAATTATCCCTAACAGATTAATGGCTTCAGGACTTAGCGGAAGTCAGGCAATGGAAATTTACGGCTCTAGCGTGGGTATGTCCATGGGCTTTTTGTACTCGCCTATTACGCTTACTGGAGCATTAGCTGTCGCATTAGTGCCTAGACTAAATGAAGAGTATGAATGCAAAAACTTGGTATGTCTTGGAAACACAGCAAAAAATGCCCTGTCTTTTTCGATTATGACCGCATCAATATTTATACCGCTTTATCTAGTGATGGGCAAAGAAATCGGTGATTTCGTCTTTAATAACCATTTGTCAGGCGTATTCTTGATGCGTGCTGCAATAGTGATTATATCTTTGACAATAGAACATATTACATCGTCAATGATGAATTCTATGGGGCTTCAGTATAAAGCATTTCTTAGCTACATTATGGGCACTTTGATTTTAATTATAATCATATGGTTTTTTACTCCCATTATGGGACTCAACGCTTTGATACTTGGGCTTGGCATTTCCAATACTTTTAGCACAGTTATGCATATTTATCATATAAAAAAGCTCACCTCAATGAAACTAGATTTTTTAAAGACTTTGGGTATGAATATTGCGTTTATGATCCCCTCTTGCGCACTTACACTTGTATTAAAGTCACTGCTAAAATTCGCTCCTGAAACTATAAGCTTCTTTATTTGTTCTTTTGTCGCCATAATATCCATAGTGATTTTCAATATATGTTTTGGTTTGTTGGATTTGTCAGCATTCTTTACCTTTAAAAAAAGAAAAAAGCCCCAGCTTTTAAAACAGAGATAAATATAGTATACTAATCAAAAAGGTTATTTAAAAAATACAGGAGATGTTTTATGACCAATTACTTAAAAAATATTGATTTTGAAACAGTACAAGAACTTTCATCTTTGGTTAGTTTCCAAAAAGGTCAAGTGATAAGCAGAACTTTGGCTCAAAACAAACATGTAAGCGTTACTTTGTTTTCTTTTGATCAAGGAGAAGAAATTTCTTCGCATTCTTCTAAAGGCGATGCAATGATTCATGTCTTTGAAGGAACAGCCAAGATCACTATAGATGATAAGGACTATATAGTAGAAGCCAACAAAAGCATAGTAATGCCTGCAGGCAAACCTCATGCCGTTTATGCACAAACACCTTTTAAGATGCTTTTGGTTGTTGTTTTCCCTGAATAATTAAAAAAGCGGTTTTAAAGAAAACCGCTTTTTTTATCTTATTAACTTGCTTTTTGGATTTCCAAAACAGGTTTGGATTTTTTTGTTATAACATCTTCATTAATAATTACTTTTCTTATATCTTGCTCTGAAGGTATTTTATACATAATATCCAGCATACAGTCTTCCAAAATCGCCCTTAGACCTCTTGCCCCAGTGTTTAAGGATATTGCTTTCTTGGCTATTGCGGATATTGCTTCAGGTTTGAATTCAAGCTCTACGCCGTCCATAGACAGCAACTTCTGATATTGTTTGATAAGAGCGTTTTTGGGCTCGGTCAAAATCTTGACAAGCGCGTTCTCATCCAGTGCGTGCAAGGAAACCACTACGGGCATTCTGCCTACAAATTCGGGGATCATACCAAATTTGATAAGATCCTGAGGCTGAGTATCTTTTAGAAGTTCGCTTACCTTGACGTCCTTGGGACTTAACACATTGCCTGAGAAACCAAGGCTTGCATGGTCGCCTCTTTTGTTAATAATCTTATCAAGTCCTACAAACGCACCGCCCAATATGAACAATATATTGGTTGTATCTATCTGCATGCATTCCTGATGAGGATGCTTTCTGCCGCCTTGTGGAGGCACATTTGCCATTGTACCTTCAATAATCTTTAACAATGCCTGCTGTACGCCTTCACCGCTTACATCACGAGTGATGCTTACATTTTCAGACTTTCTTGCAATTTTATCGATTTCGTCTATATAGACTATTCCTTGTTCTGCTCTTTTGATGTCGTAATCAGCATTGACTATGAGTTTTAGCAAAATATTTTCGACATCTTCACCTACATAACCTGCTTCGGTCAATGTAGTAGCATCTGCAACTGCAAAAGGCACATCCAAAATCTTAGCCAATGTCTTAGCGAGCAAGGTTTTGCCGCAGCCTGTAGGTCCTAGCAATAAGATATTGCTCTTTTCTAGTTCTATTCCGTCTTTGAAAGACTTGCCTTTCATCGCGTTGCCGACATTATAATTAATTCTCTTATAATGGTTGTAAACTGCGACGGACAATACTTTTTTTGCATCATCCTGTCCGATTATATAGTTGTCAAGTTCAGCTTTTATTTCTTCGGGTTTTGGAAGCTCTTTTATTATAGGCTGAGGTTTTGTGTCTTTTTTGATTATATTAAGACATTCATTTATACAGCTTTCACAAATGAATACTCCGCTAGGTCCTACAACCAAACGGGACACTTCACTCTGGTGTTTTCCGCAAAACGAACATCTAAAATCTTTTTCAGTCAAATTTAGCTCCTTTTAACAAAAATCTTGTCAATCAGACCGTATTTTTGCGCCTCTTCAGCTGTCATAAAATTATCTCTGTCTATATCTTTTTCAATCTTAGCTTCGGGCTGACCTGTCATCTGCGACATGATTTTTATCATTCTTTGTTTTGTTTTTAGAATATGTTCTGCCTGAATAGCTATATCAGTTGCCTGACCTTGCGCACCGCCCAAAGGCTGATGAATCATAATCTCGCTGTTAGGCAATGCAAATCTCTTTCCCTTTGCACCAGCTGCCAGCAAGAACGCACCCATAGAAGCTGCAAGTCCTACGCAAATAGTGCTTACATCGGGCTTAATATAGTTCATGGTGTCATAAATAGCCATGCCTGCACTGATTACTCCACCAGGGCTGTTGATATATAGACATATATCTTTATCTGTATTTTTTCCTTCCAAATAGATAAGCTGTGCAATTACTATGTTTGCGGTAACATCGTTAATCTCGCCGTTTAAAAATACTATGCGGTCTTCTAATAGTCGAGAATATATATCAAAAGATCTCTCGCCCCTTTCGGTCTGTTCAATGACCATAGGGATCAATGCGCTGTTCATAATCTTATCCATATCTTTATTCATATTATCTACCTCACTTATTTTATAACCGACTCACTTATTTTATAACCTATTTTTGGTATTTATTCCGCAATCTGTAAAACAGCCTAAATAAATTTTATTTTATTTACAATGCGCACAATGAGCTTTGGTTTCTTTAGGTTCAACTTCAATGAATTCATTCTTTTCTTTCAAGAATGTAGTAAGCTTGTTCATTGTTATTTCATTATACATATAATTATATTGCTGTTCACTTACATTCTTTTTATATTCATCAACGCTCTTCTTTGCTTTTTCAGCAAACTCAGCGAACTTAGCGTTCATTTCTTCTTCGGTTGCGCCTAAATTCTCACGCTTAATTATTTCTTCAATTGTCATACGCATCTTAACTGTTTTTTCAGCTTCAGGTTTGCGGTCTTGTCTAAACTTCTTTTCGTCAGAGTTGATATATTTGAAGTATTGGTCAAGTTTTAGTCCTTGATATGACAATCTCATTTCCAAATCTTTTACTATGTTGTCAAGCTGATGCTCAATCATAACTTCGGGAATTTCTGTCTTGGTTGCAGCCACTATTTGATCAAGCAGCTTGTTTTCTTTTTCGTTTTCAGCATTGCGTTGACGCGCTTTTAGTAGTCTATCCTTAATTGATGCCTTGTATTCATCCAAGGTTTCAAAACTGCTAGTGTCTTTTGCAAATTTGTCATCAGCTTCAGGAAGTTCTTTAACAAAAATCTCATGCAGCTTAACTTCAAAAACAGCAGGTTTTCCTTTTAAATTTTCAGCGCCGTAATCATCGGGGAACTTAACATTGATGTCTTTGGTTTCACCTATTTTCATGCCGATAATCTGATCTTCAAAGCCATCTATGAATGTATGGCTGCCGATAGTCAGTTCGTACTTTTCTGCTGTGCCGCCTTCGAACTTAACGCCGTCAACTGAACCTGAGAAGTCAATTACAACAATATCTCCGTCTTTAACTTCTCTGTCTGTTACGGAAACTTTTCTAGCCGCTCTTTCTCTTAAATGATATAATTCATGATCTACATCATCATCAGTTACTACAACTTTTTCAGTTTCAACTTTCAAACCTGTATATGCGCCAAGCTCAACAGGGGGTTTAACCAAAACCTTGCATATTATTGTCATGCTTCCGTCTTCTGCTACGTCGTCTATGGTAACATCGGGACGGTCAATGGGTTCTATGTCCTTTTCCTTAATCAATATTTCAGTATATGCTTTTGAAAAAACTTCATTAAAAGAATCTTCAAAAAAGATTGAGGGACCATAAGCAACTTCTAATGCCTTTCTAGGAACTTTTCCTTTTCTAAAGCCGGGCAAACTGTATTTGTGTTTGTTGTGCTGATAAGTATGCTCAACAGCTTCCTCCCACTCTTGTTTGTCAATTTTTATTGAAAGCTTAACTTCTTTTTCCGATTTGTCCACTGTGTATTGCATTTTTAAAAACAATCTCCTGTTATATATGTTTTATGCTGTCAAAACATTATACCCAAACAAACAATGTTTGTCAATTGCACATACCTGTATTTAAGGTCCATTTGTCACACAATTATTTGACAAAATTTTTACCATTATAATTTATTATTGCGCGTTTTGATTGTTATCATATATAATAAAAAGACGAAAAAAGATTTTTGAGGTCAAATAATGCCTTTTGATTCACTGACGCTAACAGCAGTAAAAAATGAATTAAATCAGTCTATAATTGACGCAAGGCTTGAAAAAATCTATATGCCTGCGTCTAATATTCTAGTTTTTAATTTTCATGGCAAAAACGGCAGACAAAAACTGCTTATTGCTTTGGATAATTATGCCCGCATTCATTTGACCCAACAAAATTTTGACAATCCGTTAAATGCCCCTGCCTTTTGTATGCATTTGAGAAAATATCTAAACGGAGCAAAGCTTGTCAATATAACTCAGCCCAAATACGAAAGAATTTTGGAATTTGAATTTAATGTGCTGAACGAATTAAGAGATAATGTTAGCTTTAAGGTTATTGCTGAGATTATGGGAAAATACAGCAATGTTATAGCAGTCAATGAAAACGGCATTATCACAGAATGCATCAAGCATATCTATCCTAACATCACTTCAACCGATACTATTGCAAAACGCGCGTTATTGCCTAATATTGCTTACACATATCCAGAAACAGAAGGCAAAATCACTATAGATGATTATGAAGAGTTTATAAGCCGCTTAATGCAATTTACAGGCGGGGCTTTGGATAAATATATAATGGGCTTTTTAAAAGGCATTGCTCCTTCTACAGTAAGCGAACTTGTATCAGATATTATACCGGAATTAATTGACGAAGAAGTATCTAAAATTATTTATAAAAGATTTTATGATTATGCTGATAAGGTAAAAAAAGGCGACATTTTTCCCGTAGTTACATTTTCCAACGACGGCGAGCCTGACGACTATTATCTTTTTCCTCAAAAAATCAACAGTAATCGATCAGTCAGCTTTGATTCAATCAATCAGGCTATTGACAGCTGCATGAGTCAAAAGACAAGCATAAGTTCGTTTAAGGTAAAATATAACGAGTTGTTTCAAATCCTTAAAAGCTTAGCATCAAAAGCCGAAAAAAGGCGTGTGTCGGCAGAAACAAAACTAAGAGAATCAGCGTCAGCAGAAAAATATAAATTATATGGAGAATTGATTTTGAGCAATCTTCACAACATAAAATCCCGAACGGATAAGGTTGAATTATTCAATTATTATGACAATACCAATATCACTGTTCCTTTGGATATAAAATTGACACCTCAAGCGAATGCTCAAAAATATTATAAAAAATATAATAAATCCAAAAAGACAGCTGAAGTAGTCACACAGCAGATCAATGAAGATAATGAATTTATTGAATATATTCAGACTATCATAGAGAGTTTAAGACAGGCAGAGACATTACAGGATCTAGAAGATATTGCGGCTGAAATGAAACAAAATGGATTTATAAAAGACAATACAAGAAAGTCAGAAAAAGAAATCAGCAAACCAAGACAATATAAAGTTGACGGCTTTTTGATCAAAGTGGGACGCAATAACGCACAAAATGACCGTTTGGTCAGATCTTCAAAACCTGACGATATCTGGCTGCATACCAAGGATATACACAGTTCTCATACAGTGATTACAAGCGACAAAAAAGTTGTACCCAATCATGTGCTTGTAATAGCCGCAGAAATAACCGCATATTACTCAAAGGCGCATTTATCCCAAAACGTACCTGTTGATTATACTTTTATAAAATTTGTAAAAAAGCCGCCAAAAGCGGCTTTGGGAAGAGTAATATATACCGATCAGCATACGCTGTTTGTTAATCCCCAAAAGAGAGATGAATATAGAATAAAAAATTAAAAATTATTCTACCGTTACAGACTTGGCTAGATTTCTGGGCTTGTCGGGATTATAACCTTTGTTTACCGCCATATAATATGAAAAATACTGCAAAGGCATAACGCCTAAAACAGGCATAAAATAATCATTGGCGGACGGTATATGTATTACATAATCCACAAATTCATTTTGAACAATGGTTTCATCCTGTGTAATTGCTATTACCTGCGCACCTCTCGCCTTTACTTCATACAATGCGTTCATAGTCTTGTTGATAAGTTCTTTTTGGGTAAGCAATACAATAACCAAAGTATCTTGTTCAATTAATGCAAGCGTTCCATGCTTTAATTCGCCGGCCGCTAATCCTTCACTGCTTATATAAGAAATTTCTTTTAATTTAAGTGCGCCTTCAAGCGCCACAGCATAATCCAAACCGCGGCCTAAGAAAAACACCCTATTAGCATTGCTAAATTTAAGCGCTAATTTTTCTATATCTTCATATTCGTTTTTGATAATGTCACATTTAGCAGGCAACACTCTTAATAATTCTTCATATTCTTCAGTTTTTATTGCTCTTTTTATTCTTAGCAAGCTAAGCGCCAAAATAAACATTACAATAAGCTGAGTATTATAACTTTTGGTTGCTGCAACGCCTATTTCTGGGCCTGCGATTGTAGGCATCACATAATCTACGTTTTGGGTAATACTACTTGTGCGCACATTGGTAACCGCTATAGACTTAGAACCTAATTTTCTTGCGTATTTTAATGCCGCTAAAGTATCTGCTGTTTCTCCGCTTTGGCTTATTGCTATAGTCAAAGTTTTGTTTGAAATTATAGGCTTTTTATATCTAAATTCACTTGCTATATCAATATTGACAGGAATTCTTGCAAGTTCTTCAATCAGATATTTTCCTACTAGCCCTGCGTGATATGCTGTTCCGCAAGCTACTATCGTGATATTGTCAATATCTTTTACAATAGGCGACAATTCTGCGTCTATATCCTTATCCAAATAAAACTGCAGAGTCTTTCTAACCGCATCCGGAATTTCTCGCATTTCTTTTAGCATATAACTTCCATTTTCTTCCGGTCTTAATGAATTTAATGAAAAATCAATTGTTTGCGGAGTCTTTGAGATTTCTTGTAAGTCCTTATCGTAAAATTTTATATCATCTTTGGATAAGCAAGCGTATTCATAATCTTTCAAAATATAAACCTGATCTGTATGTTTTATTAATGCGGTTATATCGCTGGCAACATAATTAGCATCCTTGCCTTTGCCTATTACAATGGGACTGTCTTTTTTTACAGCATAAATCTTATCAGGCTCTTTCTCGCACAAAATTGCCAAGGAATACGAGCCCTTTAGCAATGCTGTAACTTGTTTTAACGTTTGAAGCATATTGCCTTTGTAGTTGTTGTTTATCAGGTGTGCTATAACTTCGGTATCAGTTTCGCTTACAAACTTTACACCCATAGTTAGAAGCACGTTTTTAAGTTCGGCAAAATTTTCTATTATGCCGTTATGTATCAATGCGATTATGCCGCTTTTATGTGGATGAGAATTGATATCAGACGGTTTGCCATGCGTTGCCCATCTGGTATGACCTATTCCGCAACAACCTTTCAAATTCGTCTTAGAAACTTCTTCTATAAGTTTTTCAGGGCTGCCAACCTTTTTTATTATTTCTATTTTATTTTGATTGTTGATCACAGCGATACCTGCGCTGTCATAGCCGCGGTATTCAAGTTGCTTTAATCCATCTAGCAATATGTTAACACAATCATTATTACCAACATAACCAATAATTCCACACATATCACTTAACCTCTGAACTAATTTTTTTTACTATTTCTGCGATTTCCTTTGCTTTTTCTTCAGATAATTTCGCATCCATGCATTCGGTCATAATTCTTATTTTAGGCTCTGTTCCAGATGCTCTAACCAAAAGACGACCTTTGTTGGCTATTTCTTTGCCTATTCTCTTTAGTTCAGATTGCAAGTATTCATTAGCCAAAACTTTGTGTTTGTCGCTGACTTCAATATTAATATTGACTTGTGGATATACATAAAAATCATTGAGCTCTTTTATGGATTTTTGAGTCTTTTTCAAAACGCTGACCA
>DATCJR010000098.1 GCA_036562685.1 Clostridia bacterium
GCAGGCGGTGCTGCAAGAACGCTTGCTTATGAACTCGACAAACTTACTAATGTATATATCTATAATCGCACTATAACTAAAGCACAAGCTATCATAGATGAGTTAGGTCTAAAAAACACGCATGATGCTGACCTAAATAACCTGCAACCTACTGTTATAATTAATGCCACGACACTAGGACTTAATAACGAAATGAGTTTGCCTAATGGTGTAAAAACTGACAGACTTCAAACAGTATATGACACTATATATAATCCCGCTTGTACGCCAATAATGTCTTGGGCGAAAGAAAATGGGATAAAAGCAGTTAACGGACTTGCAATGCTGTTTTTTCAGGCGTTGGATGCCCAAAAAATATGGAATGGTGTGGAATTGTCAAAAGCACAAATCATTCAAACTCTTAAAAACATAGAGGCTAAGATATGAAAATCATTGTTATCAACGGACCTAATCTTAATATGCTGGGCAAAAGAGAACCGCAAATATATGGATACAAGACGCTAGATGACATCAATCAGGAAATAAAAGAAGCAGCGCCTGCTGATGTAATTTTGGAGTTTTTTCAATCCAACTATGAAGGTGCAATAATCGATAAAATACATAACACAGATGCCGACGCCATAATAATCAATGCGGGAGCATATTCGCATTATAGTTATGCTATTTATGATGCGTTAAAATGTGTAAATATTCCAAAATACGAAGTGCATATGTCGGATATATATAAAAGAGAAGAAGTATTTAGACATATTTCGGTCTTGACGCCGGCATGTGAAAAGATATTTTATGGCAAAGGCGTTAACAGCTATATAGAAGCAGTTTTAGCTGCTTATGAAAGAGGTCAGCAAAAATGCAAATAAAAGATATTATACAATATCTTAACATCATTGCTCCGCCCGAACAAAAAGAAGATTGGGACAATATCGGACTGATTGTGGGGAACTCGCAAGACGAAGTCACAATAGCATTGCTTTGTCTTGATGTTACAATAGATGTAATACAAGAAGCCAAGAATTTGGGCGCACAGCTTATAATAAGTCATCATCCTTTTATTTTTAGACCAATAAGCAGTATTACCAATGAAACATTTTTGGGCAAAAAGATATTGGAAGTAATAAAAAGCGGCATAAGTGTTTTTAGTGCACATACCAATCTAGACGCAAGCGATCAAGGAATTAATGCTTATATAGCTGAATTGCTTGAACTTAATAATGTAAAACGGTTTGATCTACTAGATTCCACATGGCAGGGCGGAAGAATGGGTGAACTAAAAGAGCCTATGACTTTAAAACAGCTTGCTAGAAAAGTTCAAGAAGTTTTTAATGATGATATGATAAGATATTCAGGTAATGCTCAAAATCAAATCAAAAAAATTGCTTTTATTTCGGGCGGCGCCGGCAAGACAGATTATATAGACGCCGCAATCTCGCGGGGCATTGACTGTTATATTTCTGCTGATTTTAATCATCATTCTATGCTGGAAGCTTACGAAAAAGATTTTCCTGTTATATATTGCAGCCATTATTATATGGAAAGAATAATTTTAAAACGTCTAAAAGAATTATTAAATCAAAAATTTGATGGTGTTGAATTTATTTTGTCGACGACAGAACAAAATCCGATGAGCAGATTATGAAAAATATTGTTTTGATAGGAATGATGGGCACCTATAAAACCACAGCAGGAAAGATAGTTGCCAAAGAATTAAAAAAGAAGTTTTTGGATACAGACAAGATACTCGCATCACGCTTTAATATGAGTATTAACCGATATTTTGAAAAATACGGCGAACAGTCTTTTAGAGAACAAGAACATATGCTTTGCCTTGAATTAGGCGATGAAACAGACACTGTTATTTCAACAGGCGGCGGCGTTGTCAAGAATTATGACAACATACTAGCGTTCAAAAAAAATGGAATAATTATTTGTCTTTCGGCATCTCCTAATCAGATATATTCAAGAATAAAAAATTCAAAAACGCGTCCGCTGTTGAAATCTCCTAATCCTTTAAAGAAAATAGAAGAAATCTTAGCCGAACGCGATCCTTTATATAAAAAAGCTGCCGATGTCATAATACATAACGATTATATGTCAGGCAGACAGACAGCTTATGCAATTTTGGATTATATAAAAACAATCAAAACAGATTAGAAATTATAATTAATTTCTGCTGTTGCGTATTTTCTTAGTTTTTGTATATACATTTCTTCTCCGCAAAGCACTATATCATCATTTGCTTCAAAAACAGTCGTACCTTCGGGCGTGGCTATCACTTTGTCGCCGCGCTTAATTATTAGTACTGTGACATTTTGACGTTTTCTTAAATCCAATTCTATCAAAGATTTGCCCACCCATAATTTAGGGGTTTTTATCTCTATTATGCTAAAATCAGGAGTTAATTTGGCAATTTTTAAGACATTAGGGCTTGTTAGCATTTCAGAAACCTTTTCGCCCATGTATTCTTCGGGGAAAATTACAATATCTGCGCCGACTTTTTTCAAAACCTCTTTGTGCAAATGATTATTTGCCTTAGAAATAATATATTTTGCATCGTATTGTTTGCACAATAAAGTTACTATTATGCTTGCTTCAATATTTCCTATGCAGATTATGCAGGCATCAAAATCACTGATATTAATTGATTTTAATACAGTTTCGTCGCTTGCATCTGCGCAAATCGCCTGAGTAGTAAAATCAGCTACGCTGTTTATTAGATCTTGGTTTTGGTCAATTGCCAAAACATCGCAGCCTTTTTGAAAAAGGTGCTTGCATAGCGTTACGCCAAAACTTCCTAATCCAATTATCAAAAATTGAGACATTCCATTTTTCATATTTATTTCCTTTATTTTATCCTATCATTATCATTGCTTCAGGGTATCTGATTTTTTCTTCTGCAGTATTTCTTATCTTTTTTAGGAATATAAGTCCTATCGTCAGCGGTCCTACCCGTCCCATAAACATGGTAATCATTATAATTATTTTACCACCAACGCTTAATAGCGGAGTGGCGTTTAAAGTAAGCCCCACAGTAGATAGAGCGGACACTGTTTCAAAAAAAAGAGTTTCCAGGTTGTAAGAACCGGCGGCTTGTAAAGCCATATTATTGCTTTCTGTAAGCATAAGGATTATAGTGCTCAAACAAATTAACAAGACAAAAAACACGCTTAGAGCGACTGCACGCAAAATTATACGCGAGTTTATATATCGTTTGTTTAGGATAATTTTGTTTTGATTGTTAACGCCTGAAAAGATTGCGAATAATAAAATAACTGCGGTAGTGGTTTTTATTCCGCCGCCTGTTGAAGCGGGCGAAGCGCCTATAAACATCAGCAATATTGTAAAAAACCTTGATGCAAGCGTCATTTTTGTCAAATCAACGCTACAATAGCCAGCCGTTCTCGGCGTAACCGCCATAAAAAACGCATTAAGGAGTTTATATCCAAAATTCATATCAGCCAAAGTGTTATTCCATTCTGCAACCAAATAAAATACAGTGCCGGAACATAATAAAACGGCAGTCGCTATCAGTACGATTTTCGAATGAAGCGATAACTTGCGGTTTTT
>DATCJR010000099.1 GCA_036562685.1 Clostridia bacterium
ACCTCTTAAGAATCTGTATCCTAATTGATATTGAGCTTCAATATTTCCATTTTCAGCGGCCTTGATATTCCAATAAATCGCTTTTTGAATATCTTTTGTAACGCCTTGACCGTTTTCATATAGAGTGGACAGATGGAACTGTGCAAAAGGATCGCCTTTTTTGGCAGCTTCATAATACCATCTTGCCGCTTCGGCGTAATTTTTTTTAACGCCTATTCCGTATTGGAAGCAATAAGCTATGTTGCATTGAGCGGCAATATGTTTTTGTTTTGCGGCCTTTAAAAATAGTCCTGCGGCGTTAGTGTAATCCTGATTAACGCCTTTTCCAAAAAAGTAACACATTCCCAAAGCAAACTGGGCATCGCTTAAACCTTCACGAGCTGCTTTGGTGTACCAATAAACAGCGCCTTTGTAATCCTGTTCTACGCCCATTCCAAACTCATAACATTCGCCCAAAGAATATTGCGCTTCGAGATTGCCGTTTTTGGCAGCTTTTAAATACCAATAAACTGCCCTTTTATAATCTTTTTCTACGCCATGTCCGATTTTAAAATAATTTCCTAGGTTGTTTTGAGCATTGCTGTCGCCTTTGTCAGCAAGCTGAGCATACCAGTATGCCGCCATAGCTTCGTCTTTAGGCGTTCCAATTCCTTTATTGTATAATTCAGCCAGCTTGTATTGAGCTTCTACATAACCTTGGCGTGCCGAAGGTTTGTACCATTTTACAGCTTCAGATGAGTCTTTATTGACGCCTAAACCAAATTCATATAGTGAACCCAGCTGGTATTGTGCCGAAGCATGCCCAGCGATAGCTGCCTTTTTTAGATAATAAAAAGCTTTTTGAAAACTTTGGGCAACGCCTTCGCCATTTTTATAGCACATACCCAAATGATACAGCGCAGAAATATTATCCTGTTTTGCAGCTAAGGCATACCAATACACAGCCTTTGATAAATCACGCTTTACACCTACACCGTTATAATAGCAATTAGCAACTTTAAGTTGTGATGGTGCATCATTCAAAAAAGCCCTATCAAAGGATTTTTTTAATTCTAGAGATATTTCTTCGCCGCGATATATCAAATTCAAACACCTTTAAAAGGATTTTTTATATTAATGCATATTGTATATAATTTTTGTGATAGTATTTATATTATAAAGGATTTGATAGCTTTAATCAATATCTATTAAACTAATTAATATTTATTAGTATATAAAGATGTTTTTGGCAGAAATTACTTCTTAATTTTGAAAACATAAACTTCAAAAAGCATAGACACAAATTTTGCAATCTGCTACAATATAAAACGATTATTAACGGATTATTATGTTCTTTTAGAAATCAAATTTAAATTATATCAAGAAAAGTAAAGAATATAAAACTTTTGCGATAAGGAAAAAGGTAAATTAATGAAATCAGGATTTATTGCCATTGTCGGCAGACCTAATGTAGGAAAATCAAGTTTATTGAACGCAATAATTGGAACTAAGGTTACTATTGTTACCCCTAAGCCCCAAACAACTAGACGCAGAACAACTGGAGTTTTAACTCAAGAAGATACGCAGCTTGTGTTTACTGATACGCCAGGTGTTTTCAAACCTCGTAATAAACTGGGCGATTATATGATGCAAGAAGTTGCAACAGCCACAGACGAAACGGATGTAATAATGATTGTTTTGGATGCTACAGATGGTTTGACTCAAACCGATAAGGAGCTGTTGGAGCAATACAAGGATGCGACGCTTGTTGTAGTAGTTAATAAAATTGACATAGCTAAGCCCGAGCAGGTATTTCCTATTTTGGAAAGACTCAAAAATTATAGCGATATAGCAGAAATAGTACCTGTAAGCGCGTTGACAAGAAAAAATATAGATGAATTGATTCAAGTTCTCAAAAAGTATTTAAAAGATGATGTATTTTATTATCCTGCCGACCAAATAACTGACCTTAATGATATGGAGCGTATTTCAGAAATCATTCGTGAAAAAGCTATGTTTTGTTTGCAACAGGAAATTCCTCACGGCGTTGCAGTAGAAATCGAAAGATTTTCTAATGACAATATCGCAGAAATCGATGCATTAATAATATGCGAAAAAGAAAATCATAAAGGAATTATAATAGGCGCAAAAGGCGCAATGCTGAAAAAGATAGGCTCAATGGCGCGAGCTGAACTTGAAAAAATGCTTGGCAAAAAAGTGTTTTTGACCTTGTATGTCAAAGTAGTAAAAGATTGGCGTGAACGAAAAAATGTGCTTTATGATTTGGGTTATAAAAGTTAAGACTAATATAGATGCCGTAAATTGATTTACGGCATTTTTTATTATAAAAAGAGATATTTTTTGCCAAATTAATCGCCTTTTTTATTTCATTATATGTTTTATAATTGGTTAATAAGAGGGGATTATATTGCGCAAAAAATTGATTATTTTATTTTCTATTTTAACTTTTGTAGCTGTTATGATTATTTTTAACAGTACTGTTTTTACTGTTAAGAAAATTTCAGCTGTCGTAACTAATGTTCAAGACACATCGCTTTGCCAAAAGATTATAAAAAACGCTGATGTACCAGTGCAAAGTATTTTTTTTCTTAGCGAAAAAAAGATAAAAGAAAATGTAAGCCGTTCGGTACCTGAAGTTAAGGTAATCAAGATAGAAAGAAAATTTCCTGACAAATTAATAATCCATGCTTATAAGCGCACTAAAATATGCTACATAAAATATGACAATGTGTTTTATATTTTAGGCGAAGATTTGGTTGTGATTGATATAATTAATACAAGACCTACGGGGATCGCTGAATTATTTTTATATAATGATGTAGATATGATCAATGCAAGAAAAGGTTTTGAATTGGATATCCAAACTATCGCGAAAATTGATTTGTTAAATCTTATAAAATGTATTAAAAATATAGGGTATCAATATTTTGAATTAATTCAAAAAATTCATTATTTTAGAAAAACCAATGATATATATCTAAAAACTTTTTCTGGGGTTACCATTCATCTAAGCAACACCGAGAGATTGCAGGAAAAGACGGTTATAGCATTTTCTTTATACAACCATACGCCTGTTTATCGCACCAGCGGAACAATAAGCGCTTATATCGACAAAGACGGCAATCTAAAAGCTTCTTATAGACCAGAAGAACTAGATTTTTAAAATAAAAGGGCTGTTTTTGTGCCTAAAATTGATTAATCTTTTTTGTATCATCATATGGTTCGAGATATTATTTAAACCTTGACTAAAAATTCCCTTCCATATATAATTATTATAATTAAAATATATAAGGAAACTAATGAGTAAACACGCAGCGGCAATATTGTCCATTAATTCTTCCCGCATAACTGTAGCAGTCGGATCTAGAAGTGTAAACAACACTTTTAATATAAGCAGTGTTGGCGAAGCGGCATATGACGGCTATTCAAATGGCGAATTTATTGAGCCTAGAAAGCTGTCTGATGCTGTATCCGAAGCTCTAGAAGCAGTCAAAAGCGTTCAAAACACTTTTGGGAGAATTTATGTTGGAGTACCTGCCGATTTTTTAGAGTGTATTGTAAAAGATGTTAATCTGTCATTCTTGAAGCCAAAAGCAGTTAAACCTGACGATATTGAAAGGCTTCTTGATCAAGGCGGATTTGACGTACCCGATTATATGCTCATTAATCGTTCACCGTTATATTTTGATGTTGATGGACTCAAATCGCTAAAATATCCTGAAACCAAAGTTTCCAAAATAAGCGCTAAAGTCAGCTATATTTACGCCAAAAATATTTTTATTGAGCTTTTTAATGCTATCTTAGAAAGCGAAGGCTTTTCCGAGGTAAGATATTTGGGAGCGCCTTTATGCCAATATCTATATCTTATTGAGGACAAGTCAGCAGAAAAGAAATCTGTTATTTTGGACTTAGGACATATTTCTTCAGGCATTTATTATGCTCAAGGTGAAGGACTTACAGGTTTGCAAAACTTCTCTGCCGGTAGTGGTTATTTGACATTGACATTAATGGAAGGTTTGCAGATAACATACAAACAAGCCGAAGGATTAAAACAGCAGCTTGTTTTAACTCTGGATCCCTCTGAAAATGAACGCTATATTATAGACGAATTTTCTGCGGCAGTGTCCGCTGCCAAAGCCAACGAACTTGCGATTGAAAGCATATATAACATGGCAGAAAGCGCGGCAGAAAACATCGAAAAAATGGGCGTAAAGTTTGATGAATACACTTCAGTTTATATGACTGGCGAGGAAATCTGCAGTATGCGAGGGGTAAAAGATATCTTTGAAAAAGTGCTAGGCATTAGCATTGAGATTTTGAAGCCTCAGGTACCTATGCTTGACAGACCGCAATTTTCTCAAATAGTTGGTTTGCTGGATTTGGCATTAACTCATAATTAAAAATACAAGTACTCTATGGTGGAGGACAAGAAAAAATCATGACAAACATTGACGAATTAGCCGCCCCGGTTTGTAAAATCAAAGTTATAGGCGTTGGCGGTGGTGGTGGTAACGCAATAAATAGAATGAAAGCAGTTGATATAAAATCAGCTGAATTTATATCTGTTAACACTGATCTTCAAGCACTTAGAATGTCTAAGGCTGATATTGTGTTGCAAATTGGTGCAAAACTTACCAAAGGTTTGGGAGCAGGTTCTGATCCCGAAATTGGAAGAAAAGCAGCCGAAGAAAGCAAAGACGCAATAGAAGAAATAATTGGCGATGCTAACTTGGTGTTTATTACTGCGGGCATGGGCGGCGGTACCGGTACAGGTGCAGCACCCGTAATTGCAGAAATCGCTAAGCGAAAGGGTATATTGACTGTAGGCGTAGTTACCAAGCCTTTTGGATTTGAAGGAAATGTGCGTATGCAAAACGCGCTAAAAGGTATCGAAGCCTTGAGAAAAGTAGTTGATACCTTGCTTATAGTTCCTAACAACAAGCTTTTGCAGGTTTTCCCAAAAGGAACACCTATGGTAGAAGCATTTAAGTATGCAGATGATGTTTTAAGACAAGGTATTCAAGGTGTTACCGATCTAATTGTCGTTCCGTCATTGATTAACCTCGACTTTGCCGATGTAGCTACCATAATGAGAGACAAGGGTATGGCGCACATGGGTATCGGTGAAGGAAATGGCGAAAACCGTACCATAGACGCAGTAAAAAAAGCTGTTTACAGCCCGCTTTTGGATACAACTATTGACTATTCAACAGGCGTGCTTATCAATGTGTTTGGCGGCATGGATATAACTTTGGATGAAGTTAACGAGGCAGTCGAACTAGTAAAAGAAGTTGCAGATAAAAATGCCAATATCATATTTGGTGCTGGCTTGGATGCTAGCCTTAACGGCAAGATTGTAGTTACCATTATTGCAACAGGCTTTGACAAAGGCTTACCTACTTCTTCTTATGTTCCTTCAGGTAATGCTGCTGGAGCTTACGGCACACCTCCTGCTAAAAAATCTACTTTAACGCCTTTTGGACAATCCAATGCAGCAGCGGAAACCTTTGTTTCTAAAATAAATCCCGATCCTAACAATGAAGAAATTCCGCTTTGGATAAAAAAACACTTTAAGAAATAAAAAATCGTAAGACCAGGTTAAAAGAACTTGGTCTTTTTTTGTAACACGATCAAGATATTGCGAATATATAATAAAAGGCAAAAATCTTTTTCTTTTATTTTACCCTCCCTATTTTTTTAAAGGAAGTTTCGCCGAATTTGACAAAGAGCGAAACTTTTTTTATTTTTGGTCATATATAATCTGACCATGGAAGTTTATATTGAGTATGTAATCATTGATAATTTTTTTATTACTTTGGCTGTTTTGGTGATAGCGCAAAAATGTTTACATATAGATATAATTTTATACAGGCTCATAATTGCCTGTGTTTTCGGCACAGTTTGTGCAGTCTTAATTCCTTTAATAAACATCCACATTGCTTTGTTGATTGTTCTAAAAGCCGTAAGCGGAGCGCTTATTTGTCTAGTTGCATTAAGAACATGGAGTTTTAAAAAATTTTTAAGATTATATGCCACGTTCTTAGGCGTTACATTTTTTTTGGGCGGTATGGCTATAGCTTTACTTTATATGCTTGGAGAAAACATAAAGAACATTCTTACGGTCAATTATTTTAATGAGTTTCCGATAGGCGTAATCGTATCATCAATAATATTGGCGGTATTTTTTTGCCAAAACATCTTTATAAAAATATACAAGACCAAAGAACTAAAACCTTTTGTACGCAAACTAGAAATCATATATCAGGGAAAATCTGTTTGTCTAAACGGGCTTATTGACAGCGGCAATAATCTGTATGATCCGGATACTAACCTGCCTGTTGTAGTGGTTAACAGCAAAACAATTTATCAGCTTATGCAGGACGAGGCGATTTTGGATTTGGCAAAAGGCAAAAAAGTTCAGTTCAGATGCGCAAAAGTTATAGAATTTGGCACGGCATCTGATATAAGCAGAATGTTAATTATAAAACCCGACAAAATTTTGATATATTCGGGCGACCAAGTGAATACGATATATGATGTAATGCTTGGATTTGCCAAAAAAAATATAGGCGGACAAACTTATGAAGCGCTTATTCATCCTGCAATAGTATAAGACCAAAAAAGCACTAAAAATTTTATAAAAAACACTTCGGAGGTTATTATGTTATTAATAAAATTGGTTGCAAAGGTCATAAAAGAACTGTTTGGAGAAGAAGATTGTCAAAATTATCTTAATTATATTTATGGCAGTGAATCTTTGCCTTTGCCTATGGATATTGAAGAGGAAAATGCGGCGTTGTCAAGGCTTGAAGCAGGCGACAAAGAAATAAAATCCAAGCTGATAGAAAGAAATCTGAGGCTTGTCGTATATATAGCAAGAAAATTTGAGAATACAGGCGTAGAAGTGGAAGACTTGATAAGCGTAGGCACAATAGGACTTATAAAAGCGGTCAATTCTTTTGATGTAAGCAAAAAAATCAAACTCGCAACTTACGCATCGCGCTGTATAGAAAATGAAATTTTGATGTATTTAAGACGCATAGTCAGATTAAAGAGTGAGATATCATTGGATGAACCGCTCAATGTAGATTGGGAAGGCAATGAGCTTCTTTTGTCAGATATTTTGGGCACAGAATCCGACCTTGTGTATAAAAACATAGAAACATCAGTAGAAAACGACCTGCTATGGCAGGCAATAAAAAAACTCAATAACCGTGAACAAGAGATAATGCAGTTAAGATTTGGCTTGGGAGGAAAAAGTGAAAAAACTCAAAAAGAAGTTGCCGATATGCTGGGTATTTCTCAATCATATATTTCAAGACTGGAAAAGAAAATCATTTTCAGATTAAAAAAAGAAATGTCAAAACAGGCCTTATAATGATTAATTGTTTTATAGGCATATTGCAATATGAGTAAAAATTTGTTAAAATAAAAAACAGAGGCAAAAATACATATGAAAAATGTTGAGATGTTTTATCTAAAAAGTTGTCCGTATTGCAAAAAAGCAATGCGTTTTTTGGACGAGCTTAAATCCTCAGATGTCAGATATAAAGATATTAATATAACTATGATTGAAGAAAGCGAGCAAAAAGAGCTTGCTGATTCTCGTGACTATTATTATGTTCCTACATTTTATGTAGACGGTAAAAAAATCTTTGAAGGCGCACCCCAAAAGTCAGATATCCAGCATGTATTGGATACGGCTTTAGAAGAAACGGTTTCGGTAAAGCGTTGATGTCATCAGGTTTTGATTTTTCTGTTTCGCAGGAACTAAAAAAACGAATAAAGCTTAAAAATGAGATGTACAGTCCTTTTGCATCCAAAGATTTTGATGCAATAAGACGTAATTCGTCTATAAGTGAAAGTGAATACAGAACACCGTACATAGTCGATATTGACCGTATAATACATAATCTTTTTTATAATCGCTGCGTTGACAAGACGCAGGTTTTTTCCCTGTATAAAAATGATGATATAACAAGGCGTGGTTCACATATCCAGTATGTTTCCCGCATCGCTCGAACTATAGGTGCGGCTTTGGGACTTAATTTGGATTTGATAGAAGCCATTGCTTTAGGCCATGACATAGGACATACGCCTTTTGGACACAAGGGCGAGCAATTTCTTAATGAAAAATACCATCAGCACACAGGCAGGTATTTTAACCATAATGTCCATAGCGTCAGAGTTTTGAGTACTGTTACCACTTGCAATCTTACATTGCAGACATTGGACGGTATTTTGTGCCATAACGGCGAAAAATCAGAAGATGAATACAGACCAGTTCCAATTTATGATTTTTCTGAATTTGATAGAAAGCTAGAAAAATGCTACACCGATCCCCAATTTGTAAGAAATCTTAATCCTTGTACGCTTGAAGGCTGCGTGGTTAAGGTCAGCGATGTTATTGCATATCTTGGAAAAGACAGACAAGATACTTTTAAGGCGTTTGGAAAAGAATTTGGCAATATTATTTATAAACGAAAAAACAGAGATATTATAAAAGAAGTTACAGACAGCATTATTTCTAACAGCCTGGATAAGGGCTACATAAAAATGGACAAGTCCGTTCATCAAGAAATTTTACAAATGATGGACGAAAATTATAAATTAATTTATCGCAATCCCAAAACTGTTCAAAGCTATGAAACCATAAAGTCTATGTTTGATATGATGTATGAAAGATTTTTGTATGAACTTAAAAACAAAGACTATAATTCATATATCTATAAACATCATATCGATTATGCATATATCAAACAAAATTAT
>DATCJR010000100.1 GCA_036562685.1 Clostridia bacterium
GAAATCCAAACAGAATCATTCATAAGCGGTGTTCCGTCATATGTCAAATAGGTATTTTGAATCTTTTATTTGATACATTACAAGCGTTAAACTATACACATTGATTGATGTGGGTTTTTGAAGCATATCAGATAAGCCAACTGCGACTAAGGTTCCGCCTGTCAAGAAAAAACTTCCATCATAATCGATAGCGCCGTTATCGTTACTTGTTGGTTCATCTACCAGCTATTTCAGATAAAGAAAATTTTAATCTTTTTTTGTTTTTTGTGTTGACTTTTTTTAATTTTCGCATATAATATTCATATAATATTATTAATATTAGAGATATTTAGTGGAGTGGGCAATTGCAGCCCATGCGTGCTAAATAGTTCTCTATTTTTTTTGTCTTTATTCAAATTTAAAATACCATCATATATTATTATTCAGCACAAACACCGTTAAACATTATTGCTGAACAAGCTGTTCCCCTCTTCTTAGCTGAAGATATACCAAATTTATTAAGAACGATCAAAGTACCAAAATGCACAAATTCTATTAGCAAAAGAGATTTTTTAATTAATGAATTTAAAAAATTTTCAAAAGATGATATTCTATGGAATACTATGTTTAATTTTATGTTTTTTACAGGTGCAAAGACCAGGTGAAGTTAGGATTTTTTCTAAAAAAGATTATTCAAATGCACTGCTTTCGCCATAGTTATGCATCAATGCTCATAACTATATGGATTGTTCTACAAAAGCTGTGGCAGAGTTAATTGGGAATATTGAAGAAAAGGTTATAAAAAATTATTCACATTTATATAAGGCAAAAATGCAACAATCAATAGAAAAATTAAACAGTTATTTAGATTTTGTACCCTAATTTTACCTAAAAATTTTAGAAAATAAAAAAAACCACTCTATATAGTGGTTTTTTGCTTTAAAATTATCAATTATTGAATAACTATAAATTTGGTGCCGAAGGCCGGACTCGAACCGGCATGGAGTTTAACCTCCGAAGGATTTTAAGTCCTTTGCGTCTGCCATTTCGCCACTTCGGCAAATATAACAAATCCAATATTTCAGATTTGTTATTTTATTGGAGGCACCACCCAGAATCGAACTGGGGAATAAAGGTTTTGCAGACCTCTGCCTTACCGCTTGGCTATGGTGCCTTATGTCTGGAGCGGCAGACGAGATTCGAACTCGCGACATTCGCCTTGGCAAGGCGACACTCTACCGCTGAGCTACTGCCGCATACTCCATTACATACACGCTGGAAGCTATGCATTTTGGTGGGAGCTACAGGGATCGAACCTGTGACCCCCTGCTTGTAAGGCAGATGCTCTCCCAGCTGAGCTAAGCTCCCGAACGTTTTATTAATATACCAAATTGTTGCGAAAAATGCAACAATTTCAACGCCCAAAAAGCCCTTATCTGCCTATGTTTTTTAAAAAAATTTTGGAAATTATTATATAAACATTATATATCATTTTAATATAAAATGTCATTTAGTTTTTGTCGGATAAGTACGCGAACGACTGCGTTTGCTTCTTTCATCCATGACTTTAAAAACATTTTCTATATCTATACCTTTGTCTTCCATTAGTACAAGTGTATGATAAAAAAGGTCGGCTATCTCTCCAGCCAAGTCATCATCACTGGTGTTTTTGGCTGCGATAATGACTTCTGAGGCTTCTTCCCCTACTTTTTTGCATATTTTATCTGTGCCGTTTTCCAGGAGATATGTGGTATATGAGCCTTCTTTAGGATTGATTTTTCTGTCTTTTATGGTTTTAATGTCCTTATAAAGTATTTGAGAATTATAAACCTGTCTAAATTCTTGCAAAGTATTAAAAAAACAAGAATATTTCCCTGTATGACAAGCATTTCCTTGCTGAACAACTTTAAGCAAAATACTGTCATAATCACAATCAAGCGCTATTGAAACGACTTCTTGATAACAACCACTTGTTTCGCCTTTTAGCCAAAGCTTATTTCTTGAACGTGAAAAATAATGTGCTTTTTGGGTGCTAAGCGTCAGATCCAATGCTTCTTTATTCATATATGCCTGCATCAAAACCTCACCTGTATAAGCGTCTTGAGCGATCACAGGAATAAGTCCGTTTTGATCAAATTTTATTAAGTTTAATATATTAACATCAATTTCATTATTCATAGCCTTATTGGAATTCCCTCTTTATATAAATATTGTTTTACATCGTTTATTTTCATAATCCCATAATGAAAAAGTGAAGCAGCCAAAACAGCATCACAGTTAGCGTCTTTTAACGCCTGCTTGAAATGAATCATTTCACCTGCTCCGCCGCTTGCAATAACAGGAATTTTAACTGCATCTGTTATTCGTTTTAGCAATTCTAAATCATAACCGTTTTTTGTACCGTCGGCATCCATACTGGTTACAAGCAATTCTCCTGCTCCAAGACTAGCTCCTTTTTTTGCCCATTCAATTGCGTCAGTCCCTGTATTCAGCCGTCCGCCGTTAAGATAAACATCGTAACCATTGTCTGCGTTTTTTTTGGCGTCGATAGCCAAAACCACGCACTGAGAACCAAATTTTACCGCAGCTTGTTTTATTAAATCAGGGTTTTTGAAGGCTGCTGAATTTATGCTGATTTTATCTGCACCAGCATTTAACAACACCCTGAAATCTTCAAGTTCTCTTATGCCCCCTCCTACTGTAAGCGGTATAAAAACTTGTTCCGCTGCCCGCGCTATGACATCTACCATGGTTTTGCGCCCTTCATTGGATGCTGATATATCCAAAAAAACTATCTCGTCTGCGCCCTCTTGGTTATAAAACTTGGCAAGTTCTACTGGATCGCCTGCATCAGCCAAATTGACAAAATTAACGCCTTTTACTACTCTGCCATGATGAATATCAAGACATGGTATTATTCTTTTGGTCAACATGACTTACTCCTGTTAATTGCCTCAACAAGATTAATCTTGTTTTCATACAATGACTTGCCCAAAATCACGCCATAAACACCAGCTTCGCAAAGTCTATTGACATCATCCATATCTTTTGCGCCGCCGCTGGCAATAACATTAAGCCCGCATTGATTTTGAATTTCTATCGTTTTTTGAATATTGATTCCCTGAAGATTACCGTCTCTGCTTATATCTGTAAATAATACGGTATGCACTCCCAAATCTTTTAGTTCTTTTCCCATATCAAGAATATTCTTTTTTGTAATTTCTTGCCAGCCTTTAACAGCCAAGAATCCGTCTTTTGCATCCATGCCGACTACAATTTTTGGACCGTACTTTTTTACCGCATCTTTTAAAATTTCAGACGAGGTATAAGCTATTGTTCCCAAAATCACTCTATCAGCTTTTAGTATTTCAAGCCTATAAGCAATATCATCCAAACTTCTAATGCCACCACCGATTTGAACCGGAATGTTTACAGTTTGGATAATGTCTTTAATAACATCAGAATTGCTATTATCGTTACTATCAAAAGCGGCGTTCAAATCAACAATATGTAAAAATTCAGCTCCTGCTTTTTTAAATTCCAATGCTTTTTCCAAAGGATTTCCATAAACCGTTTTTTGGTTTGGATCGCCTTTAACAAGCCTTACACATTGGCCGTCCATTATATCTATGGCAGGAAAAACAATCATTCATAACTCTCCAAAATTTTTTAGTATTTTAAGTCCAACTTCACCGCTTTTTTCGGGATGAAATTGCATTCCTAGGATATTTTTTTCTCTTACCGCTGCTGTAAATTTATGTCCGCAATAATCAGAATATGCTATTACAAAATTTTGAGAACAACTTGCATAATATGAATGCACAAAATAAACCATTGAATTATCTTGCACATCTTTAAATATCAAATCATCTTTTATTTCAAGACTATTCCACCCGATATGCGGAATTTTATAATTGGGATTATCAAACTTGATTATTTCACCTTTTATAAGCCCTAAACCCTCATATCGCCCATCTTCAAAGCTTACATCAAACAACAGTTGATGCCCTAAACAAATCCCCAGCAAATATTTGCCTTGTAGTACATTGCTTTTTATTGCCTGGTCAAGTCCTGTTTGTTGCAGCAAATTAATCGCATCTTTAAAAGCACCTACACCTGGTAAAATGATTTTGTCATAGTTCTGAAGATCTTCTTTTTTGGAAGTGATACAGGAGTTAAAGCCTAAAAATTCACAAGCTTTTTGGATGCTTCGCAGGTTTCCCATCCCATAATCAATAATAGCAATTTTCATTCAATAATACCTTTTGAAGACGGAATCTTATCAGACACGATAACAACACTTGCGCTTAAAGCCCTAGAAACAGCCTTAAAAGCCGCTTCTATGATGTGATGGATATTTTTCCCAGCCAGCTTATTTAGGTGCAGAGTAAACATTCCGTAGGTCGAAAGAGCCCTAAAAAACTCCTCAGCCAATTCTGCTTCGAAGTTCCCTATAATGCCTGAGCAGTCAAGGTCGCAAGCCAAAAAAGGACGTCCGCTGACATCAATAACAGCTCTTATAAGAGCTTCATCCATAGGGATAGTTTTTTCGGCATATCTGGCTATTCCCTTTTTGTCACCTAACAATGAATTGATTAATTTTCCTAACACAATGCCTACATCTTCTACCGTATGATGCCCATCTACTTTCAAATCACCTTTACATTTTACGGTAAGGTCAAAATTGCCATGAACAGCAAATAATTCAAGCATATGATCAAAAAAGCCTATTCCTGTATCAATATCGTTTTTTCCTTCACCGTCCAAATTAAGGCTTATATAAATATCCGTTTCTTTGGTAGTTCTTTTGAGTTCCCCTGCTCTTTTCATTGTTCATCCTCTTCGAATCTAATTTTAATAGAGTTTCCATGAGCCTGTAAGCCTTCGCAGTTACTTAGATTAATAATGTCATCTTTTACTTTTTTAAGTTGCTTTTTAT
>DATCJR010000101.1 GCA_036562685.1 Clostridia bacterium
ATGCGGGCAAACGCTCGCACAAATGACCGACAAACCATATATTTTTGCTGATATTGATATAGAAAGAATAATCGGCTTAAGAACGCTTCATGGAGTACAGGCTTTTTATGACAATACTTTTATGGAAATACCTATTGAAGATAACACTCCGATAAAAAACCTTAGAAAATATTTTAGACTGCCATATACTGATGTACAAGATTATAACAGGATTTATAACAGACTGGTAGATAATTTATACACTGTTATGAAAAACACCAAAAAGCGCCTGGCCTTAGAACAAAAACAGCATTTTTGGCTGCTGCTATCAATAATATTTGACATGTGCAAAAAGTATTTGATTAATCCAAAAGATATAGCAGTTTTGATGTT
This sequence comes from Clostridia bacterium, assembly GCA_036562685.1. Lineage (NCBI taxonomy): Bacteria > Bacillati > Bacillota > Clostridia > Clostridia bacterium. The sequence goes on from DATCJR010000101.1 coordinate 373, forward strand.
TGAAAAAAATACCGCCGGCAATAATATTATTGATTCTTTGGGATTTCACGTAGAACTAATACCGATTGAAAATATTTCAGACAACCTTAAAAATGCCGCGATCTTGGACTGGGCGCAAAAAAATTCAGCTATTTTATTAGGCTGTTATGACCGCGGCGATTATCTAATGCATAATATAAAGTCTCAGGACTGTGTCAATCTTTTGATAAACTTTAACAAAACCTTTCTTTATGCTCTTTTAGAAAATAGACGAAAATATGATCAAAGTTGGGCTGAAATTTTGTCTTATAACCAAATCGATATAAACGATATTTTAACTGACTTTTTTATATTTCACTATCTTGATAACGGCTTATCTGCTGAAAAGGTAAAGAGAATAGCTTATCAGACCTTTGACGATGTTCCTGAATCCAAAATTCAAGAACAATGGAACAGACTCATAGATAGATTGTAAGTTTTCTTGAGAAAATTATTTTAATTAACTTTTTACGGCATATTAAATGCCGTAATTTTTATACATGAAAATATCCTTTGGAATTTTGACGCATAATATCGGATTTTGAAAAATAAATTTATATACAATAGACTTTTAGTCTTATTAGTTTTTGGTTGGGGGCATATGAGAGAGTATATTATTCAGCGAGCAATCGAATTGGGAAAATATTTTGTAAAGACCAAAAAGACCGTTAGAGAAGCTGCCAAAGTCTTCAATATCAGCAAATCCACTGTTCATAAAGATATAACCGAAAGATTACAGGATATTGATACCGACCTTTTTGAAGAGGTAAGAAAAATCCTGGATTTTAATTTATCCGAAAGGCACTTGCGCGGAGGGCTTGCCACCAAATCAAAGTTTTTAAAGGCTAAACAATCAGCTCTCGAAAATCCTTGATAAAAACATCTGATATATCATACAAAAGATCGACTTCATCTTCTGGCTGCCCGTCAAACATGCCGATTATTTTGCAGCCAGAATCCTTGATGGTAACTATATAATATGGATAATCTTCTATGACTGCACAGTTGGAAGGTTCATAGCCTGTATCCGAAAATGCATACAAAAACAAAGCCCCGTCACGCTTATGTATTCCGGTAGTCCGTCTTGTATAAATCCCGTCTGCAGCCAATCCATATCTTTTTAAAACTGCCTCAACAAATTCTAATTCATTAAGTGTAATAATATATATGCGCTTATGATTTTCTCTTGCCCATAGCCAAAACTCATAAGCACCGTTTTTTAACTCACATTCTTTTTCATATAGCGGCAAAGCCTGACGAACAAACTCTTTATCAACAGTATCAAAATCAAGATTAAGGTTATATTTTTCATTAAGATTTTTTATCATATCCTTAAAACTGTTTTGATGCTCTATTTCCATGCCAGGTTGATAAACATTTAGTGCTTTTAAGGTGGCAATCAAAGCCTTTTTTTCTATGCCGACAGAATTAACCAAAGTTCTATCAAAGTCAATAAAATAAGCTTTTATCTGCTGAAATAATTCGTAGTTTCCCATATATTTATATTATACCATCTATAGTTGTTTTAGCAAATAGTATATTATCACTATGTGCCGCTATAATATATTGTTCATAATATAACATAATTTTTTTTAGTCTTATCAAAAAAGCTCCAATTTTCTTGGAGCTTTTTAGTTGTTTATCTGTTTGTTGTTTTCTATGCATGTTTTTTAGCAAAAACTTCGTCTTCTATTTGTTCTACATTGACTTCATCTGTTTCTTTAGGTTGTGTTTCACCCTTGGACATTTCTGAGATGAAGAATTCATTTATGATATTATAAACCTTAGCGGTTAATTCTTTTGGATCTTCATCAGGCTTTGGATATACAGGTGGCAAGATATTGAGAGTAAGACCTTTTCCGCCAGGGTAAGTATAACACATCGGTATTATTGGAACACCTGCAGATATTGCTACCCTAAAAGCACCTGTTTTGAATTCACGCAACGTTGGAGAGCGTTTTATCAAATGTCCTTCGGGATAGATAAGCACTTTTTTGCCGCTTTTAGCAAGGCCGCTAAAAGTATCAAGAAAATCCTTCATGTATCTAAAGTCTTTGGGCACAGGCAATGCACCCAAGCCTTTTATAATCGTTCCTACTACCGGCTTATAAAAGTTATCTTCCAAAGACATAATTTTCATACGAGTAGGAAATATGGACATGGCTATCATTGGTGCATCCATAGGATGAATATGATTGCATACAATAACAGCTCCGCCCTTTTTTAACTGCTTGTAATTAGCTTTGCCTCTAACCTTAACTCTCAAAAAGAATTTCTTTATTACCATCAAAATCGGTGCAAGAACCCAATAAAGCAAAAACGAAAACAATCTATAATACCAAGGGGTATTTATAAAATCGTCATGTTCATAATCAATTTTTTTCATGGCTGACCTTCTTTATGACACAATGTTTTCCCTTATGTACTCTTTGTCTTCTACCGGGTTAACTTGGTCAACTTTAATTTCTTCAGCCTGTTTTTGAGGCATTTTTAGGTTCTTATTCTTATGCTTCTGCAAGAAATGATGATAAACTTCAATTATCTTGTCTATAGATTTATCCAATGTGTAGTTCTTGGCATGTTCAGCATATTTTTGGGACATAATCTTAAGCTCTTCGGGATTTTCAATCCAATAATCAATTTTATTGCACAAATCCTTGTAATCGCCGTCTATAAACTTGGAACGGTCATCCAAAGCAAAATAATGAGTAGCACTCTTTTTGGAATTGCCGATAACAGGCACAAGTCCTGTTGCGAACGCTTCCATACAAGAAATTGATTCAACTTCTATTTGCGCGCAATGCACATATAAGTCACCTGCATTAAGAGCTTTGGGCAAATCATCTTGAGAATAGAAATTAAATTCAACATTTATTTTGAGCTTTTTGGCAAGTTTTTGATATTTTTTCTTTAAAGGTCCCATACCTGCCAAAACGAGCAAGATGTCATCTTTGTGCTTGCTTTTTGCTATAGCTTTCATTAATACATCCTGCTTCTTTTCACTTGATAATCTGCCTACTGATATAATGACGAATTTATCTTTCCAAGATTCTGGTCTTTCAACTTCCATAGGATAATATTTTTTATCGTCATATCCATTGCTTATGACATGAAGCTCTTGTTTGAAGCCATGTGCTCTTAACGTATCATAAACAAACTGAGTAGGACAATGAATATCAGTCGAATAACTATATAATTTTCTCTTAATCAATCTAAAAATAAACCTTTCAACACAAGGAAAATGATTTAGCTTTAGATTATAAGTGATATTGCCAGGGTGCATATGGAATGCTGTGAATACTGGAATACCCATTTTGTGCGCAACTTTAGCTGCTGTCCAGCCAAAAGGCAAAGGAAGATATATATGGACAAAATCCACATCTTTAAACGCTTCTTCAAATTTTTTAACATCAGGCTTTGCAAGATTGGCTCTATTCTTATCTACCAGAGGTTGAAAGATAGGAACATGGTATTGATCAAACATGATTTTGTCAGGTTCGGGAGTATTGCTATAAGACAATACCTTAACATAGTGTCCTCTTTTCCTTAGTTCGTTAACAAATCTTCTGGCAGAGACTGAAGTGCCATTGCCCGTATCGTCGTATGTATCCGCGACAACTGCAATTCTCATAACTAATCTCCTAATAAATATAATAAATACACTATAGACCTAAAATATAAGTCTATTCCATTTAATTATATCTATTATTAAAAATAAATACAATAAAAAATTAAACTATGTAAATGGATAAAACTGTATTTTATAAAAAAATAATTAGAATTTACTATGAATAAAATCTATGACACTATTAGCTGCACGCGCTCCATCACCGCAAGCCGTTACTACCTGTCTAAATGTATTAGCTCTTATATCTCCCGCAGCATATACACCTTGTATATTGACAGCCATATTATCATCAGTAATTATATAACCTTTTTCGTCAGTTAATACCTGATCTTTTATCAAGTCGGTATTAGGAATTTGACCTATCGCTACAAACAATCCGTTAACATTAATAACTGAAGTCTGATTTGATAATTTGTCTTTTATTTCCACACCAGTTAAAACATCATCAGATATTAGTCTTGTGATTTCACTATTTAGATGCAAAATAATATTTGGTGTAGAAAGCAGCTTGTTTATGCTAATGCTTTCTCCTCTAAATTTATCTCGTCTATAAATAATATGCACTTTTGATGCTAACTTAGAAAGATACAGGGCTTCTGTAACAGCGCTGTTTGCTCCACCGGCAATGGCAACTTCGCGTCCTTTGAAAAATGCTCCGTCACAAGTCGCGCAATAACTGATACCTTTTCCTACTAGATTTTCTTCTTCAGGCAATCCCAATTTTCTATTATTAGTACCCATTGCTAAAATTACAGCTTTGGCTTGATAGGTGTTTGAATCCGTGGTTATAGTTTTTATATCATTTTTTAAATCTATTTTTATAACTTCTTCAAAATTAACACTTGCTCCGTATTGCTT
>DATCJR010000102.1 GCA_036562685.1 Clostridia bacterium
TGCATCCAATCCTGGCAATATAAATGAAATTAACGAAGGCGCATCAGCAGCGTATAAAGACGCTACTACTATGTTAGACGGCACCGAGCTATATGAAGAGGGAGATATTCTACAAAGTTATACGCAATGGTATGCTGTTCGTAAAGCGGCCAAGCACTTATTGTTTGCTCAAGTTAATAGTAATACTATGCGAAATGGTATTGATTTAAGCGATATAACTGGCACTACGCTTGATTCTGGCAGACAAGGACAATCTTATAACGCAGATATCGCTCAAGCAGACTTGCAAAACGCTGTTTACTCATTGACAGCAGGCTCCGCTTTGCCTGAAGGTCTTTCATTAAGCGATACTGGCAGAATAAGCGGCACGCCTACAGAGGCTGGAACATTTAACTTTACGGTAGAGATTGTGGTAGATGGTTACATTAATACTACAGCCACTTATACGCTTACTATTGACGGCATATTTAACCTTGAAGATATAGACGGAATCGAGGTTGGCGGCGATGTTAACGGAAAGATCGCTTCTGATGAAATCATAGTAGGCGTAACTACATACCGTGTTAGAGTCGGATGGTCTAATATAGATGTTCCTGTCACATTGATTGAGCATAATATAGTAAGCGGTAGATTACCTGCGGGCTTGAGTCTAGATTCTGATGGAAGCATTACAGGCGTTCCTACTGCACAAGGTTCATATAGCTTTGTTGTCGAAACAAGAGTATTAGCAGAAACAACCCATCCTCAACAAGGATATATAAGCCTTGAATACTTCTATAAAACTCCTCTTACAATAGAAGTTGGCGCTCCTGTTACGTTTACGGTAACTTTTGACAGCAACTTTGAAGGTTCGACACCGGTTGTCGCTGTGGTAAGAGAGGGTGAAAAGGCTACTCCTTTGGCTTCTTATCGCGCAGGATATGTGTTTACTGGTTGGTATGCTGATGAAGATTGCACGATTGAGATGGATTTCTCTCAAGCTATAACCGAAGACATAACGGTATATGCGGGATGGAAATCACTAAGCGAAATGGATGACGCCCAAAAATCAATAACGGACGATATCGATGATATCATCTCTGGAATTGACGACCTTAACGAGGATATTAATGACCTTAATACAGTCATAGACGACCTTAATGCTCAACTAGATGATTCCAATGACAAGCTAAGTGTTGCTAAGACTATAGGCATTGTCGGCACTATTATTGGCACGATAGGACTTCTCTCAGCTATTGCTGCTGTAATTCTCAATATCCTTAAAAAGAAAAGGATATAGACAAAATAAGAGTACTAATTAGTTAAAAATCGTGGCGGCTTCAACAGATAAAGGTTACCTTTATCTGTTGAAGCTATAAGCGATTTTTAAAAAATATTTTTTAGTTATTATGGGGAATCTTAATTTTGAAAGCAACATTTATTTACAAATGATATAATATTTTTTAAAAAATTTTTAACGGAGGATGAACTTTGAATAAGCTACGCAATCTTTGGATGATTTTCTTAGCGATTATTATAGGTTGTTCAATTATACTCACGGGTTGCGATACTACCGATACGCCCGAAAAAGAAATGTGCACTGTTATATTTGACACAAACGCGGGCGATGATAATGTAGAGAATGAACCTGATATTATTAGAGTAGAAAAAGGTAAAACGGTGCCGCGACCTTCAATTGACCCTAGCCGAGAAGGATATACTTTTGAAGGTTGGTATGATAATGAAGAATGCGAAGGCGATGAATTTGATTTTAGCACTCCGATAACTGCCAAAACTTTTGTGCTATACGCTAAATGGTCAGTGAAATTGCAATACTATACGGTTATTTTTGATCTGAATGGCGGCGATGGCGACAATGTAAGTGTTCAAATAGAAAGCGGCAGCACAGTTGAGCCTTTAAAGACCACCCCTGTGCGCAGCGGATATGTATTTGGCGGTTGGTTTTTGGAGCCTGAAGGAATTACGCCATATAATTTTGGCGATGCGGTTACTACAAATTTCACTCTTTATGCAAAATGGACTCAAAGCTTTAGCGTAATATTTCATCTAAATTATGAAGGCGCTCCTGCCGCAATGATTCAGGAAGTAAATTCAGGAGAAACTCCTACAAGACCTGATAATCCCACTCGAGAAGGTTATAGTTTTGCGGGATGGTTTACTGACCCCGATTTCAATAATCCTTATGAGTTTGGCGCGGTTACCGCATCTATTCAAGTTTACGCAAAATGGGTAAATAACGAAGGCGCGGCGGTATATCAGGTTGAATTTGACTTAAATTACTCCGGCGCTCCTGAAAATATAATTCAAAATGTTGTCGAAGGCGCCGTAATTAATCAACCTGATGTTTCGCGCGAAGGTCATCGCTTTGTCGGTTGGTTTACTGATAGCAATTTTGTTAATGAATTTACTTTAAACACGCCTGTGACAAATAATACATATTTATACGCAAAATGGATAGAAACATATTTATTAACAATAAATTATAACTATAGCGGCGCTCCAGAACCAATTACAAAAGTATATGACAAAAACTCGCCTATAACTGTGCCGGCATCGCCTTCTCGTATAGGTTATGTCTTTGCAGGTTGGAGTGACTCTTCAAATGGGATAGTTGGTTTTGATTTTGAAGAAGGTATTTCATCAGATACCACAGTTTACGCTCAATGGTCTAAGCAATATATATTTGAGGCAGAAATGCTTGATTTTTCTGATTTCTTTGGTTGGGGATTCTCAGGAAATGCTACAGGTACCGACGCTATTCTTCAAGATATTGATGGCTCTGCAGGAGCAAGCAATGGATATTTTGTTACATATTTGTATGGAGACGGAATTACATTAACCTTTGAAATAGATTCGGATCGGGCAATTCCTGATGTTGAATTGGTGCTTAGATTGTCGGGCGAGATTAAAGATTTCTTTATACAATCAACTTTATCGCCTGGCGGTTCTCGCGATGAAGAGCCTGTTTATACGGTCAAAGTTAATGGCGTTCCTATACAATATGAAGAAATTTACTTTAATGGAGTTCCTGGTCAAAACGAGGGCATTATAATGCCTTTTGAAGATTTTGTTATAGCTAATATTGATCTTGTAGAAGGCAAAAATACTATTGAGCTAATTACCGATAACTCTTTAGGAATGGGCGGCACGATGTGGTCAACAGCACCTATGGTAGACTGCATCAAATTAACGACTTACGCTAACTTGACATGGGACCCTGTAGAAGGAAATTATTAGTTCTAAAGCTTATCTTGATGTTAAAAGCAAAAAGATATGGTTTATTTAATTAGCTTTAACACGGAGGGAAAGAATGAGTTTTTTTAAGGTTATTTTTAGTAAAACTGGCTCAAAAGTTTGGTTTTTTGTAACGACTTCTATTTTAGTCTTACTCATTGTTGTAACGTCTTTGGCATCAACTATATTTTATGAATTATTTTGCACTCTATGGGGACGCGAAAGGATGATAACCAAAGATGGCACACAACAAATATTTATAGCTGATTTTGATACTAAAGAAGAAGCTAGACTTAACGGAGAAAGAGTCAATGAGCGAATTACTGAAGAAGGTTTTGTGTTATTAAAAAATGATTCTAATACATTGCCCTTGCCAAAGGGAGCAAAAATAAGCGTATTTGGCAAAAACTCTGTTAATCTAGTTTATGGCGGCTCTGGCTCAGGCGCTGGAAGCGGAGAATTTACCAAAACGATATTTGAAAGCTTGACCGCAGCAGGCTTTAGCTATAATCCCACCTTAAAAAGCTTTTATGAAAGCAGCGACTCTGGTAGCGGCAGGTCGAGCAATCCCGCTATGGAAAATGACGGCAGTATTTCTTTAAAAGTGGGCGAGACACCGCAATCAAGTTATACTCAATCTGTTAAAAATAGTTATAGGGATTATGACGATGCAGCGTTGATTGTTTTGTCGCGTATAGGCGGCGAGGGCTGGGATTTGCCTCGTAAAATGGTCGATAAGAACGGCAATTTGGTTGAAGGCGCAAGAGACGCAAACGATCACTATCTACAACTTGACCAAAATGAAACCGACTTAATTAAAGCTGTTTGCGACGAATTTGAAAAAGTTATAGTGATTATTAATAGCAGTTCGCCTATTGAGTTAGGTTTTTTGGATGACCCGGAGCATTATGCATATCACGAAAACATAGGCGCTGCAATTTGGATTGGAGCGCCTGGCGATACGGGTATTATGTCTTTAGGGCGAATTCTTAATGGCGATGTTAATCCTTCGGGTCGTATTCCAGATACTTACGCGCGTGATTTTAAAAAAGACCCTACATGGTTTAACTTTGGTAACAATCTAATACCTAACGGTCAAGATTACCTTTCTGTTAAAGACAAAAAAACCACTTATATATATTCCTATGTTGATTATGAAGAAGGAATATATGTAGGTTATCGTTATTACGAAACACGCGGCTTTACAGATGGAGAAACATGGTATAACGAAAATGTTGTATTCCCGTTTGGATATGGGCTAAGCTATACCACTTTTTCGCAAGAAATAGCCAACAAACAGACTTTGCAAAACACAACAATTACAGCCGACAAAAAAATTCAAGTAAATGTAAAGGTCACTAATACAGGATCTGTCGCAGGCAAAGATGTAGTCCAGCTTTATGTTACCCCTCCTTATATTGAGGGCGGTATTGAAAAATCCCATGTAGTGTTAGCTGGTTTTGCAAAAACAGGTATTATACAACCAGGCGCATCTGAAACTGTTACAGTAGAAATTGACCCGTATTATTTTGCGTCATATGATTACAATGATAAAAACCAAAATGGATTTAAGGGTTATGAGCTTGAAAGCGGAAAATATATTATAAGATTATGCGCTAACGCGCATGAGCAAATTGACAGCTTTGAAGCTACAGTTCAAGAGCCAGGAATCAAGTACGAGACAGATCCTGTGACGGGTTATTCAGTAGTCAATAGATTTGACGATATAGATGATGAATTAGGCTCAATATTATCTAGAACTGATTGGGAAGGAACTTTTCCTGCAACGCGAACAACACAAGAAAGAGAACTTGACGCGTTGACAAACCAAAAAATTAACTCAATTGCTACCAATAATCCGTTTCAAACTAATGAATTCCCTATTATAGGCGAAGAAAACGACGTAACATTGCGCGACTTGGTAGGCAAAGATTATGACGATCCGCTTTGGGATAAATTGCTTAATAGATTAAAAGTAAATGATATGATAAACCTTTTCAATAATGGCGCGTTTCAAACCGCCGCTATTATGGAAATTGGAAAACCCAGAACAAATGATGCTGATGGTCCCGCAGGTTTTGTAAACTTCATGTCAGATCCTAGCGTGGGCGCGGTTTATGGTACAAGCCATTACGCGTGCGAGCCTATAATGGCTGCGACTTGGAATGTGGATTTGCTATTTGATTTTGGCGAAGCCATAGGCAATGAAGCGTTAATTGGCGATGAAAGAGGCGATGGAACTCCTTATTCTGGGTGGTATGCTCCTGGCATCAATCTACACCGTTCGCCTTTTGGCGGAAGGGCTGGAGAGTATTTTTCAGAAGACAGCTTTTTATCCGGCATGCTTGCGGCATATGAAATTCAAGGCGCAATGTCAAAAGGAGTTTACACTCAGGTAAAACACTTTGCAGTCAATGAGCAAGAAACTTCTCGAAGAGGAATTTGCACATGGCTAGACGAGCAAACGCTTCGCGAAGTATATCTAAGGCCTTTTGAAATGGCAGTTAAAATAGGAAAAACCAGAGGCATGATGTCATCCTTTAACAGAATAGGCGCAAAATGGACAGGAGGAGATTATCGCCTATTAACCGAAGTGCTTCGCAATGAATGGGGTTTTAGGGGCATGGTAATTTGCGATTTTAATACAGGAAGCCATATGGATTCTAGACAAATGGCTTATGCCGGCGGCGATCTCAATTTGCAAACATTCAATCAAGAATGGAAACCTAAAATATCTAACCCAACCGATATGACAATATTAAGAGAGCGCGTAAAAAATATTTTATACACGGTATGCAACTCTAACGCAATGAATTCTGAAGTATTAGGTTACAAACCGCCTGTTTGGATGGTCCTAATGTTTATTATTGATGCCGTAGTGGTGGCAGGTCTAGGATTATGGGGCTTTTTTGCAATTAGAAAAGCATATAAAGCTCAAAAACAAAAAACTAGTTAAATAAATTAATAATTATAATTAACATTGTTTTAATCCCTTTCAGAGTAAGTCTGAAAGGGATTTTTTTCAAGCAGTAAGGTAATCAACCAAAGAAGCGGCAAAAAGCCTAAAATGCTATATTGTTGGCTTCAAGTCGGTATTAATTTTTTCAAAGAACTTGACTATATATCAAAAAAAGGTTTATAATTTTTGTAAACTTGTAACAAAATTATGATATAAAATATCTTTATTTTATTTGCTTAGGCAAAAATTTTTATCAATTCTTTATGATTCTTTAAACTAAAAAAGAAACTTTTTTAATTAGTGTTTTTTAC
>DATCJR010000103.1 GCA_036562685.1 Clostridia bacterium
TCTATCTTTAAAAGCTAGTTTATAAGTTGATTTTTGTAATAATTTATAATTAATTGCTCTGCTCTTTTTGGATACTGGATATTTTTATCGTTACAGATTATTTGGGCATCCATAGCAAAACACTCGGCGCATACCAAAACTTGCTTTTTCATAGCTTCAATATCCCTGGGTGCTTATGATAAAATAGGGTGAAAATGATAACAAAAAACGCCTAGAGACAAACTGGTCATTGTTGTAACTCATGACAGAGAGTTTGCAGAATATTACGGCGATAGAGTTATAGAATTTAAAGACGGAAAAATTATAAGCGATATTGAAAAATACTTAGCTCCAAGCTATCGTAAAAATGAATATATCAGCATTGTTGACAATAAAATCATTTCAATCAAAAAGGGTTATAAACTGACTTATGAAGATATTGAAATGATCAATCGTTATATTCAGAATAACGATGCGATATTATCAATCGACAGCCATGCCAACGAAGATTTGAGAAAATTTGCTCGAATTGATACGCAAGGCAATAAAGAAGCATTTAAGCAAACAGATGAAAGCAAAATAACTATAAGCAAAGATAAAAACTTCAAGCTTATAAAAAGCCGTCTTCCTTGGAAAAACTCTGTAAAAATCGGCGCAAGCGGATTAAAAGCCAAGCCGTTTAGGCTGGTTATGACAATTTTATTGTCTGTGGTTGCATTTACTTTGGCGGGACTTTCGGACACCATGGCAGCATATAACAAATACACGATAACAGCCAATTCTTTAATAGACAGCAATATTAATGCTTTTACTTTGGAAAAACAGATAAAAATATTTTATGATGATAATAAAGAATATTACACCAATTCTTCATATTCCAATCAAGATGACATTGATTTATTAAATAAAGAAACAGGCTATAATTTTAAAGGACTTTATAATCAACAAAATTATACTTATAGTATAAATAATTTTTTAAATTCATCCTCTGACCGTCTTCTTTTATACACTGGACAATTAAGCGGCTATTTTCAGATTAATGAACAAGATATAAATGATCTTGGATTCAGCTATAAAGGTACGTTACCTGCCAATGACGCAGAAATAGCTATAAGTGAATATATTTATAAACACTTTGAAAATTACGGTTATAGATATAAAGACCAAATAATTGAGGCTAAAGATATTAAAAGTCAGGAAAATTTTCTTTCAAAAAATCCCAAAGTTGAATTTGATAACAAAGAACTAACAATAACCGCTATTATCGACACTAAATTTGACTATGACCATTTTTCTGCAATGACTGATACTCTTGAGCAAAATATTGGATTATATTTTTTAATAAACGAACTTGAACAGACCGTAAAATATGGTTATCATGGTATGATTTTTGTAAGAGACGGTTATATTGATGATTTGATAATTTCAAACCGTTCAAAAGGACTTACTATCAATAATGCAAACTTTGTATTAAAAGAAGAAAATGATAATATAGTTTCTTTTATTAATTCTGTTTATAAGTTAGATGATATTAAGTCTGAAGATATAGTCTTTTTTGACAATTCAAAATCAACGCTTAATGATGATGAAATAATAATATCTGCCTATAATTATATCCGAATTATTGATTTTGCATCAAATGAAAAATATTCATGGTCTGAAAGAGATCAAAAGCTTCCAGAATGGTTTAAAGATTATTTTAATCTAAACATGGATGGTAATCTTGATAAATTTATAAGGAATTTTATCTCAAATAACTATCCTCAAGACTTTGTTCCTGAAGGCACATATTGGTATTGGGATAATAATGAATATAAAGAAAAGCCCTATACCTTGGATTACATGAATACACTTGATGAAAATGTCAAAGTTGAAATGTACTACCAATATTTAAATCAAATGCAAGATAGAAATGAATGGGCTGATTATACTTATAACGATTTAATGAAAGAATATAAAGATTCTTTGATCAAAACTGGTATTAATGACGGTTCACTAAAAACTTTAGCACAAGACTTAAATATTAATCAAAAATATATAGAATATTACAATTATAAAACGCAAGTTAATATTGATAACGCTCCATATAAAATAGCAGGAATATATTATCCTGATTCTTTTATTGATTATAGTGATTATCCTATAATCTTAAATGATCAATTATATTCAATTGTTGCAGAAGGAAATGATGGTTATTTTGCGTTTTTGATAACGCGTACTCCTATTAACAAAGACAAGTTATTGGAGCTAGTCAAGTTTGGATATGATAACAACTTTGACAAATATGTATTTGAGATGAAAAACGGTGTAATGGCTACACTCTCTCAAGTCAACAGCTTGGTTGAAAATCTAGCTAAGGTATTCTTATATATAGGAATAGGTTTTGCTGTCTTTGCGTCTTTGATGCTTACAAACTTTATAACCATCAGTATTTCTTATAAGAGCAAAGAAATAGGAATTTTACGCGCAATAGGCGCAAGAAGCAGTGATGTGTTTGGAATTTTCTTTAACGAAAGTATAATTATTGCATTAATCAACTTCGGCTTTGCGTCCGTTGCTACCGGCATCATAGTAACACTAATCAATAGATCTCTAAGATCAGAATACAATCTATTAATTACTCTATTGAATTTTGGTTTAAGACAAATAGTTCTATTGCTTGTAGTAAGCTTGGCTGTTGCATTTATAGCAAGTTTCATTCCTGTAATGAGAATAGCACGCAAGAAACCTGTAGATGCAATGAAAAAATAACTTTATAAATATGTGTGACATTAAAAAGCCATCGCTATTTGCGATGGCTTTTATTTTATAACCATATATAGACTGATATTATATTTTGACTTCAACTGTTATTTCTTTCGGTGCAGAATAATTTAATTCTAATTTTCCGTTTTGGACTTTCCATTCCACATGAATAATACCGTAAGGAGTAGGAACATCGCCCCTACACCATTCTAGATTGCATGGATGAGGATTTATCAATGCTTTTTTATAACCAGGCTCTAGAGGTCTTACGCCAAGAACATATTCTGTGAGCATATAAGTAGGTGCTGCAGACCAGCCATGGCAATGGCTTCTTGTAAGTCTTCCGTCTGGCTGAATGTAGGTCCACATTTCCCAAAAAGTGTTGCAGCCTTTTTGAATCATAAATCCCCAATCATTTTTAATCAGTTCAATAAATCTCTTATTGTCCTGATTATTCATGATGCTCTCTAATAGGAAAAATTCAAAGAAAGGACTACCGCCTTTTACAAAATCTTGCGGATCGTTAATTATCTCTTGACATCTACTTAGCCTTGCACCTTCAGCTACACCTGATAAGACTGCTACCGTATTGGTTTGTTGAGAAAAGACACTGCTTTGGACACCGTTTTTCAAGCAGTCAGTGTATGCTTGCTTTTGCTCATTCCACATGTATTGATTAATAGCCTGTTTTATCTTATTGGCTAATTCTGACCAGTCTTTTGCAGTTTTTTCATAGCCTAATTCCTTGGCAAGATTAGCTGATTGGTTGAGTGCTCTTACCAATGTGCAATTTTGATGAGTTACTACGGCATCAGCAGGAGTATCCATATCCGCCCAATCAAACATATTCCATGCCTTTAGTTCAAAAAGGCCATCTTTATTGATGCATTTCTTTATGCCCTCGATATTTTTCTTCAGCATCAAAAATAACTTTTCAGTCAGTTGCTTTTGACCTGTATATTTATAAAATTCGCAAATACTCTGCATCCATAAAAAGCTCCATGTCGGTATGATATTAAACCATCCGCTGGGAACTTGAGATTGAGTAATAATGCTAAAATCCAAAGACTGCCCAGTTTGTTCAAGACATCTATACCAAAGTCTGTAATCGCCATTAACAACCCAGTCAATTAGAGCTTCGTTTCTTGCATCTCCTACCCAATGTGTTTGCTCATAAGTGGGACAGTCAGTATAAGTGTCTTCACTGCAACATCTTAAGGTATCTTTTCCTGCCTTATAAATGTTGTTGACCATTTCGTCAGAACAATAAAAACTGCCTTTATAGCTTTGAGGATATGTTGAAAATATCAGCTTAGGAGCTTTTATATATAATGGCTGACTGATATTTCTAAAAGATATATAACAATATCTTAATCCATGTCTTATTAAAGAACGATATTTGTTATAACCTTTTTTGGTTATGTATCTCATGGTATTATTCATGCCTTCTGCAAAATTATATCTTCCGTCTGGCTGAATAAATTCAAAGCCATGAAAATCCAAAATGTCCCCGCCCGTATGCGAAAAAACTTCAAATTCAAAAAAGCCTACAAGTTCTTGTCCATAATCAAGAAGGATTCTGGTATCATCTTCTCTAGGTTCTATTACAGCATAACCATTGCCAGCAGTAAGGTTGTAATCATCTTTGATTTTAACCTGGTTTAATACTTTTTCACAGTAACATAATCCAAAAACATTAACAGAATTACATACTTCTGATATATCAACACCTTGTTCTTTTAAAACTTGCGTTTTCAGAATGTTTTTATCCTTAATTGTGCAATTAGGCTGAACAATATTAAAAAATCCCATGCCGTTGCTTTCGTTTGCTTTTTTATTATCGACATCAAATAAATACAGCCTTATGCTCTTTATATCTACCTTATAACCGTCAAAGCAAAACAGCATCTGTGTATTATGATTATATGTAGGCAAGAAAAATGTAAATATATTATTCTCTACAGTAGTACCTGCAGTATCTATTTTTTCGCCGTTAAGATAAACATCTTGTGAAATATTATTATATTTTATATTAAATTTGCCTGGTTTATTGCAGGTAGCCTCAATAACCACTACGCCATCGCAAACATAGCAGCTATGCTCATAAGTCAAATTCTTGGTTAAATAAGGTCTCAAATTAAAACTTATAATATTATCAATTGATTTTACACTTTCAGCACTGACAAGCCTGACAGGATTCATAACCTGATTTGTTAATAAAGGAATTTCTCTTTCTGTTAGATCCTGATGAGTGGTATCGTCATATTCATCGCATTCCTGCCATTGTGAATCATCATAATCGTCAGACAAAAAATCATCAGATAGTCTTGCATCAACCTGTTCTTCAAACGGCTGCTGAACACAGATCTCAGGCGTATTGGAAAGATATTCTTCAGCTTTTTTTCCTAAAAAAGTATGGTTAGAAACAACTTCTTCTTTCAGGCCTGAAATAGACAATAATAGTCCTCTATTAGCCAAAATATATTGAAAATTACTTTGACCATAGTGCTGAACAATGATATTAAGTGTATTTTTCCCTTTTTTCAAAAAGGGTGTAATATCTATAGAATCATACTTGTAATGTGCTGGATATGCTCTAACCGGCCCATAATTAACATATTGTGAGTTTATATAAAGATAATATCTCGAATCTGCAGTAATATTAATTATTACGTTCTTTTCATCATTGTAATTAAAGTGTTTTCTAAACTTGACCGTACTATGATGAGAAACATCGTCTTTAGGCCATATCCATTTTGCTTTACTATCTATCATATTACACCCATATAATTTTTTACTTTTGTTTCAAAACTACGACTGTATTTTGATTTATTTCTACAGATAAGACTCTATTTTCAAAGCTCAACTCTTGGCTTGCCTGAATTCCTATATCGCCTGTGGGTAATGTGTCCTGACTGTAAACATACAAATCAAAATCACCAAAATTATCGCCATTGCTTATCGCTGCCTTATATGACGATTTGCCGCCATTAGCTATTACATAAGTCCATTTTCCATCAGGGGCTTTGAACGCAGTACCAGCAACAAAATCATCATTAATTTCTAGAGGATATATATCAGAATTTTTTTCTATTAGTCTAGACATTAATCCATAAGCATAATACATCGGACGGATTTCATAATCTTTTTTGATAGTATTATAATATATCGGATCTTCTCTATAATCTTCTTTTGCACTTTTCCAAAGTCCTAATTGCATCATCTCGCCGTAGGTTGCTCCGCGTTTATAATATTGATCCAATAATGTCCAATAACTCGTTCCTGCAGCGCCATTGTTAAAGAAATTGACCATTTGTCTAACCAACAAAACGCCTCTTTCGTAGAGATCTACGTCTAATTGTCTTGTAGAACCTGATACTCTGTTAGATCCAAATTCGCCAATTACATGCTGCTTGCCTGTATATTTTACTATTCTATAATTTTCAGCCTGCCAAGCAGCAATTGTTGAATTTTTGGTCTCATATCCAAAAATATATGTATGAGAATTATATTTATCAGCAATATCATCCAGCTCATCGACTGTTTTTTCCAACCAATATTGGGCATTATCAGTATTATCCGAGAGATTAAACAATACCTTATCCCTTATACCATCTTTTTTAAATCTGGCATCAAGTTCTCTGCAAAGCTCGGCATAATCTTTAAATATTCCTGGCCGTCCATTATCAGTTAGATTATCTATCTGATAAGACCAGTCTGGCTCATTGATAGGTGTAATTTCTTTTATGCAAGTATAGTTCTTTTTTACAACTAGAAGTTGAACAAACATAGAAAAGTTCTCTGCAAATTCTTTGGGATACTTTGAACCTACCACCCAGTTATTAGCAGAGTTATTTTTGGCAAGAAAATGTTTGCCGCCGACTAAGGCATTGGTATCTCCATCTATCAAACTTACATAGTTACCTGCTCCCCATAAGGTCAGATTGACTTCTATATTGTTTTCCTGAGCAAGATCCAAAACCTTATAAAGACTTTGCATTTCAACAGAATTTACAGTAAGCGCATCCCAATTGATGTTGCTGTCATCAGAGTCATCATTAAGCGGTTCCAGCCATTCGGGTAAAATCATTATTCTAAACTTTTGAACTTTTAATTCTTTTACCCTGTTTACTACAATATCCCAATCTTCAGCCTTGACATTGCCTCTTGTTACATTTTGTGAAAAGAAATGCGGATCAAACTCCACTCCTATGGTATCTGTTTTGACACCTGTAGCAGGTTGTACCACCGTCTTTATATATCCCTGGGGTATTAATTCAGTCTTATTTTTATTATTATTATCATCAACCGTGCTTCCTTGTCCACATCCAAAAGCTGATAAACATAGCACCGCACTCAAAAGCATTATCAAAAATCTCCTCATTTATATTTCCCCTATTTTGAACTGAATACTATTACACTTCTTTCAGGTATTTGTTGCGTCAATACTCTTCCGTCAGCTTCAACCGTTCCGCTGGAAGGTATTACATTATTATCTGTGGGTATGTCGCTCTCCAAAAAAACATACTTTTCCATTTTTGTAGGGAACTTTGTATCGTTAACAAAGCTTACCGTTTTGGATTCGTCTCCGTCATTAACAATCAAATAGGTCCATTTATCGCCTTGTCTAAAAGCAGTAGCAGTAATATCTTCATCATCACTGGTAATCTTATATATAAGATCTCCTGCTTCTACAAATCTTGTAATCATTGAATAAGTGTAAAAAACAGGTCGTACATTATAAAATTCATCAGCAAAACCCCAAAGTCCCATATCCATGATTTTGCCTATATAAAAGTCGTTCCTTGAATAATATTGACTAAACAATACCCAATAGCTTGTACCTTGGCTGCCCATATTGAACATATTGCTGACTATTCTTGCTATATCTATAGCTCTTGCTCCAGAATGCTTATCAAATGTCGCATGAGAACCTGAGGTGTTTTTTGTACCAAATTCGCCCCACATATGAGGAATATCCGGATAATCTGCCATTACTTGGGCGTATGCATTTAGGTTATAACTGGGCAAATTATATTTTATGTCGCTATTGGTCATATCTCTAAGACTTTCACCTGTTTCAACATTATAAGTATCGCCAAAATCATATGTATGAGAATTAGCAACATCAATAATACCGTCTTCATATAACTCGCCCAAAGTTTTTGCAAGCCAAGCTGGACTTCTAGCATCATCACTTAGATTAAATAAAACTTTGTCTCTTATACCTGCATCAATAAATGCCTGATGCATATCGCGGCACAAATCTGCATACATTTTGTTGCCCATTATAGCACTAATTTTGTCATACAATGAATTTGGTTCATTATACAAAGTCACTTCTTTGATATTATCATATCCTTTTTCTTCAATTAGGTATTTTACAAGGTCAGCAAAAACAGTAACAAAAGTTTTCTCATATCCTGACTTTGGCTCTGATACCCAGCTGTTAGTAGCCGCGAAATACAGCTCTCCGCTTACGCCCCAAATAGTAAGGTTGACAGATATATCAAGTTCTTTCGCTGTATCTAAAACCTGATACAGCGATTTCATCTCATTTGAATTCCAATTGTAATTTTTTGATTCAAAATCTTCTTTTGTCCAAGCAGAAGCCCCGCCGACTTCTTTTTGACAATACCAAGAAGGCAATATCATAGAGCGGATACGTTTTAGGTTCATCGCCTTTATTCTGGGAACAAAAATATTATCCCAATCTTCTGCCTTTGCCATCCATTCTACTCCATTAGTAGTTCCGCTAAGACCTACATTTTGACTCAAAAAATGCGGATCAAGTTCAGTACCTATTCCATACACTGTTTTTGAATCTTTGGTAGCCTTATTAATGTACAAAGCCATTGAACCAGATGGCACAACACGATTTGCATTTTTATCACCATGTTCATCTCCAGAATTTTTGCAACCGATTGCAAAGAATCCTAAGACAAACACTAGTAAAAGACATATAATCTTTTTCGTCATTAATTTCTCCAAATATTTTTATATTTTTAATCTCCGAACTTTTGTGCAAAGTATTGCAAACTGTTGTTATAGCTTTCATTCAAAAATTCAAAATATGATGAAAAACTCTTATAGCATTGTTCTTTGTATGTTGACAAAATTTCTACCGGTGTCTTTCCGCCTTCGCCCAAAATACCTGCCCAAGCCTTACCTCTAATTGATTCAACATATTTTCCATCAATTTCGGAAGCTTGTACTGCCAAATCTCTTGAAAGACTGGGTACCCAAATTCCCTCAGTTCCAGTAGTAAAATTGGGAACATTATAATAGAGATTGTAGTACCAATTGGTTTCTTCAGTATTGTAATGAGCGCAAATTCTGTCAGAAACATTGATATTGGGCAATAACTCCCACATGCCTGAATAAGGAGGTTTGTTTAGATATTGATCCACTTTATCTTCGGGATAAGCCCAAGTTTTAAATGTCTTGCCGTTTATAACTCTATCTTCTCCCTCTATCCAATCTTTACCCTTAATCCCATATTTTGCTAATTCATAATTTTCAACATCAGAATACATCCAATCTATGAACTTTATCAAAATCTCTGTATTCTTTGCTCTATAAGGAACTATCATACCCATCCAAGCTCTTGCTGTTTTTAAGCTTCCATTAACAACTCTATTTCCGTCTTTGTCCAAAATGGGATTGCCATCACGATCGCTTGCTGCAAGAGGTGACAAAACCATGAGTTCGCCGTTTGGATTAGCTTGCTTAAATGTTCTGTTGATCATTATGATTTGTTCGGGTATAGAATAACTCATAAAAGTAGCAGATAATCCTGATATGAAGTTTGTACGTCTTAACTCATCAGTCATTGAAATATTATCTTTTTCCCAGATCCCGTCTTTGTTCCATTGATACATCAAGTTTAAATATCTGTCAAAGTTGGCGGTAAATTGTGTAGGTACAAATTTGCCTTCTTCATTAAAGCCATAGTTCATGCCGTCAACACCAAAAGCTGTACCTATAGTACGAGCTAAGTCCCATGCAAATCCGCTTACAGGATACTGTATGCCAGCAATGTTTTTCTTAATAACTCGCATTAGATTATCAAATTCTTCTACCGTCATGTGCTTGCAATTTTCATTATTAATATCATAATCGTCTGGATCAAGGCCTGTTATATTCTTTACCTTTTCCATGTAATCCTTTCTAATGAGTATGCCAAAACCGCCTTCTTTCTCATGGCTTGTAAGCACATTGTGATAATATTTTCCGTTAATATTAAAGTATCCGGCTCTTTCTGCATAATGACCATCATCATTTTCTCTAATTTTGGCGAGAATATTTTGACCGTCTTGTTCTAGATATGAAGATAAGTCTTTTGCCGCAAAATTGTTATCTCTTGCGTATTTTATGATAGCTGAGCCTGCATCTTCGCTCATATAGTGAATGACTGCTTCCATAGACTGATTTCTATTAGAAAAATTAACGTCAACCTGGTTTACCAAGTCAGTGTTGGTATACATCTTCATAACCAATTTGACTTTGATGCCGGTATCTTTATAAAACTTTTTTTCTAGTGCTTCTGTAACTTTATCATCATTAACCCCATCCACCATTCCGCTTGAACGCGCACGATAGATAGTCAATAGATAACTATCTCCCACCATTCCAGTGTCTTTTTTACAACCAGCAAGACTTAAAGTTAAAATCATTGCTAATATCAAACAAATAATCTTTTTCATCACTTTCTCCTTCTTTTGATTATTCTTTTACTCCACCGATTATTAAGCCGTTAATAAAGTATTTTTGCAAAAATGGATAAACGATAATTATAGGCATTGAACCAAGCACTACAGCAGCAAACTTCACAGATTCTGTCGGCAGTATATTTCCGCCGCCACCTCCGCCATAAATGCTTGTTATATTAGTCAAAAGCTGTTGTATCAAATATTGAATAGGATACTTTTCTTTGCTCGATATGAATAGCATTGGTCCTACCCAGTTGTTCCAATATGAAACAGCTGCAAATAGCACAACAGTAGCTATTACCGGCAATGAAAGAGGTAAATATATCCTGATCAAGATTCTTATATTGCTTGCTCCGTCAATTTTAGCCGCTTCTTCCAAGCTGGAAGGTACAGTGTAAAAAAAGTTTCTAAGCAATATTGTATAATATGGTGCCATAGCGCCTGGGATAATTATTGCCCATATTGAATCAGTAAAGAATGTTGTTACTACTAGATAATAAGGAATAAGTCCGCCTGAAAATAACATTGTAAATATCATAAACAAGGAAAAGAACTTATTTCCTTTTAAGTATGATTTTGATAGCGGATATGCATATAAGGTACATACCGTAATAGTCACTAAAGTTCCGATCAAAGTAAGTATAATAGAATTTTTTACTGAATTTAGCAAGTACGGATCGGAATCGATTATGAACTTATAGGCATAAAAGCTAAACTTACTAGGAAAAAGTTTATAGCCGTTCTTTATCAACGCAATCTCGTCTGTAAAACTTCCTGAAACAATATAAACATAAGGTATCAAAAAACTCAGAGTCAAAAGCGATAAAAATGTTATGTTAAAGATATTAAAGGCTATTCTTCCTTTTGTTAATTTATAATTCATATTATCACCACAAACCTTTATTATCCGAACGTTTAACCAACCAGTTAGCGCCCACCATTAATATAAATCCAACAATGCTCTGAACTAAACCTACTGCAGTTACTTCGCCCCAGCCTCTAAAATCTCCTCTTAGTCCGCGATACATCCAAGTACCCAAAACATCTACAGTAGAATATAATTCACTATTCTGACCAACCAAGGCATATATCTGTTCAAAGTCATCTTTAACTATGCCTGCTACACTTAAAATAAATGTCATTCCGATAACAGGCATAATTCCCGGAATAGATACATGTAAAACTTGTTTAAATCTGCCTGCCCCATCGCATCTTGCAGCTTCATACAAATCAGGGTTTATCGCTGTAAGTCCTGCCAAAAAGACAATAGTACCCCAACCTGTGTTTTTCCAGATATGTGTAATTGTGATTATGGCACGCCAATATTGAGGACTAGCATACCACTGAATTCTATCTATACCAAGAGATATCAAAATATCATTCAAAACGCCGTAATCGGTTGATAAAAACATATATGCAATGGATGCGACAATAACCCATGAGATAAAGTAAGGTAAATAAGAAACCGTCTGAACAAACTTCTTAAATATTCCATTACTTAATTCATTAAACAATAGAGCTAAAATGATAGACGAAGGAAAAGCAAAAATCAGCTTAAGCAATCCTAATATTAATGTATTGCGTACAAGTCTATAAAAGCCGTATGACATTACAGCATATTTTATATTTTGCAAACCCACCCATGGAGAATTCATTATTCCAAAAACAGGACTGTATTCTTTGAACGCCAATACGAGCCCATACATAGGAATATAGGAAAATATCAATAATACTACAAAGCCAGGCAAAAACATCAAATATAATTGCCATTCTTTGATTATTTGTTTAAAATCTTTTTTTAATTTTGACTTCTTAATCTTACTGTTCAACACTCAGAAATTCCCTCTAATTTAATATTTCTTACCGCACGTCTCAAAAATGAGACGGCGGTAGAAATATAGTTTTTTTAAGCCTAACCTAAATTACTTTTTTGATTTCAAGTACTTCAACACCTGTTTGGCTTACAGGTATGTTTTGAACTCTGATAGCATTTGGAGTAATTTTATCTGTATCAAGTACAGTGTAAGAAAGTACTAATGTTTCATCTTCGTATGTGACTCCTGATACAAGTTGTGTCCATTCAGCTTTGGTAAGCGAAGCCTCATCGGTGCCAAACCAAACATCTAACTTTAATGCAGTAACTAATTCATTAGTTATAACGTATGTAAATTTATATCTTAACACATATGTTGTATCATTAACAGTTGCATAAGGATTCCAGTTAGAGAATGTCGCAATAGGATTATCCCAAGAACCTGTAACTAATTTTGCTCCGCCAGCTCCTAATAGGAACATTATACCGCCATTCCATCCATCAGGGTTATCTTCATTAGTGCCACCCATAACGTTAAATGCCATAAATGTTTGTGAAGCTGTTTCGGTATTAGTAGCTTTGAAGGTTATTTGAATTGTGTCTTCGTTAGAATAGCTTCCTATTTTAGCCATACCTGAAGTAATATTAGCTGTATTGAAAACTGCTTCTTCAGAATTAAATTGAGGAACTGCCAAACCTTGAGGAGGTTGAGGATCTTCAGGCTTATCGCAGCTGGTACCGTCTATTCTCAATTCGCTGATTGTGAGTCTTCCTACACCTGCAGCAGCAGATACCCAAATAGGTCCAGCATAAATGTTTGCAGCTTGTCCTGCGGTGAAGTCAGATACTTTACGGTAAATTGCAGTTACACCATCTTCAAGATTTATATAACCGCCGTTGTCAGGTCTTGCTGCCCATTCTAGAGCTTTGCCTTGGAACCAAACTTGAACTCTGATATATTCGATTCCTTCAATAGTTACGTTAGACACCTGATACTCAAACAAAGTAGTTGTATTGCGATTGTATTCAAGAGCATAAGGGTTGTTTGTAGAACCAAATATAGCTTCGTCATGCTTAAATGCGGACACATCTATCTTGCCGTTGTCAGCCAGACGGATTACGATACCTTGAGGCCAATCTGCATTACCGCCTATAGGACCGCGAGTCAAGAATTGCAGAGTTGAATATTTTTGTACATTCATAAGCATGGAAACTTTTCTGTCGTATTGATATACATTTGTAATTCCCTGCGCATTTCCAGCCAATTCAAGATTATCTGACAAAATATTTCCGCTAGGTACGCCTGTAACATTAACAGGAACTTCTTTGGTTACAGTATTACCAAAGGAATCTGTAACTTTATATACAAGTTTATGAGCACCATCAATCAAAGGAATGAATGTTGTTGCACCATTACGATTGATGTATTCATTATACTGTTTTCCGATATAATTGATTTCAATTTGAGATGAAATATCACCGTCAACATCATCAATTGCTGTTGCTGTAGGCAATGTAAATTCTTCACCAGTGTTTACATTAATTGCAGTTGTATCTACAGTGAGAACAGGAGCAACAGTATCTCTAACTCTTACAGCTGTCTTAAGAACTTTATAATTTTTATTGCCTGCTGCATCTGAAATTTCATATACAAAGCGATAGTTTCCTGTTACTGTCGGAGTGTATTTATTTCCTGTCAAAACTACATAATCTTCGCCGTTGATGCTTACTTTTTTAACTATTTTTGCACTTACATCTACTCCATCATCAAACGCAGTTGCTTGAGGCAATGTTATTTCTTCGTTAACAGGTAGTATAGAATTAATAGTACCGTCAACGGTAATAGTAGGTGCAGAGATGTCTGTATCAAAAGATGTTGCGTCTTTATCATAAATTGCAACGCCTTTTATACGCATATGGTCATCATCAAATTTTCCGTCAGCGGTCTTTCCATTGTTGTATGAGCCAAATGATAACCAGCCTGCGCCTGTTTCGTTATATAGATCTTCAAATATATCTGCTTGCAAAACGCCTTTGTCAGTTGATACTCCGCTTACAACTTTGTAGATAAAGTCAGGTTCATTGTCAGGAGTTTGATCAATCCAGCCTTGCAGCAAAATTGCAGCGTTAGGATCAGATGCGCTTTCACCTTGGTTCAACCATTGGAAATACAATGTATGATCCTGACCGTCGATTATTCTCTTTGATGTTGCTTTTACTTGAGAAAATTCTCTATCAGGTTGAGAACTAATACGAGGGCTTATTGATCCACCGCTTATTCTTAGATACAAATAAGGAGGCCATGCGCCTGTTTCTGTATTAGGCAATGTATTTCTGTCCTTGCTTCCTCTTCCGATAAAGTCATAGAACATCTGACCGCCGATTGAAGGAGCAGGATCTGCGTTGAAATTAACTGCTACAATCTGCTCATAAATCTTAACAACATTAAGGCTTGCAGAAAGTGCTTGGTCCATATTAGGATCAGATACAGATATATGTCCGATTACTAATTCACCAAATTCGTTAAATCCAGGCATACCAACGCGGCCGTCATATACCACATTTTTACGGTCCAACAACAAGTTCTTAGAAGAGTCAAATTGTCCAACACTTAAATTAAATGACACAGGTTGAGCCTCATTTTTTGCACCGTCTTGCAATGTATATTCTACTATATATTCACCAACTGGCAATCTTACTGTTTTAACTGTGCTAGCATTTGAATAATTAGCAAGACGATTTCCTTTTTCGCCATTGTTGTTATAATATACTCCTATCTCAATATTAGAACTGATATCTATATCTCCAGGAGCGTCAATACCTCTTGCAGAAGGCAATACAATGTCTTCAGCTGCTTTTGCCTTTAGACCTTGGGTCAAATCAATAGCAGGTGTAACTGAATCGGTATTAATACTCAAAGTAGGTGCTTCTTTATCCAATGAAGCATTAAATACACCTCTAATTTCTCCCCTGTTACCAGCAGCATCTTTTACAAAATATATAATTTCATATTTTGTAAGTGTATCACTGTTAGGTGTGAATTTTTGAACCTCTGTTGCGTTCTTTTCATATATCAATTCTTTATTGATAGTAACACCGTCAGCCTTGAATTGGACTACAGTAACTTTTACTTTACTGCTTATATCACCGTCAACATTATCTGTTGCGGTTGCTGTCGGAAGGCTAACTTCACGACCCACTACTCCGCTTTGAGGCAATGAACTGCTAAGAGTAATTACTGGAGCAGTAGTGTCAGCAACGGGTTTGGGAGTTTTGTCTTTACAGCCTACCAAACTAAAGACCATAATTCCTGCCAAAACCATTGCAGTCAATTTTCTTCTCATATATTTCCTCCTTATATTATTTTTTTCACTTAAGAATTAGTGAAAAGTTTTTACCATTGTTCATCAAAAGTAAGCACTGATACATTAGTGTCTTTAAGCTTAATTTCTTTTGTTTGTCCAGCATCCATTGAAAAGTAATTATCGCTTATTAATTCATCAGTATCTATAAAGACATAGCTTACATAACTTATTGCTTTGATTACAATTTTGTCTTTTGTCCTTGAAACTTCTATCTTGCCTGGATATAATTTTTCATATTTATAAGGATCAAATGTCTCTATCAAATCTTCATATTTAGCATAATAATAATTGCCTTTTTCACATAACGGAAGCTCTTTTTTAAAGATGTTTTTTCCGCCTAAAACTTCAAGACATTCTTTCTTAACTACTTTACCTTCATATGTTTTGATTCCAAATTCGACAACACCCTTAATTTCGTGCAAATCATCTATTACGTTAAGATCAATATGATCTTTTGATCTTACAAAGCATACTCTCTTGGAATTATAAGCACGTTTTTGAGCATAAAATGCCGGCTTTGGACTCATATAATAATCAATTACTTCCCATGTTCCATGCGGCCAAATATCGTTGTACATCCAATTCAAAACGCCATTGCATCTTCCGTTTATTCTGCAATAATCTATGCCGGCTTGCAATAGCTCTGCTTGAGCTAATGAACTCTTTTTTGCAAAATCTCTTGCATCCAAAGGCGCCGAAAACAATTCTGTGGCAAATTTTAATTCTCTATCCATAAACTCCGGCGCAACATCTGCATAAGGATTGGACATAAATCTTTCTCTATATATCTTATCGTCTAATCCTTGCCGCTCTTTGGGTATGAATTTATTTAAACTCTTATAGCTGCAGCAGCCGATTTCAGCAAATTCAGATAAAAAGTTGCAATTTAGTTCAGAAAAATTCTCATAAAATGTTTTGATATTGTTTTTTGCCAGACATTGTTCGCCGATATTTCTATGGCAATCGCCGCTCCTTCTATCATTGTCCGTTTCAAATACGCTAGTGGGACTTACATTTCCATAAGGTCTTGTTCCATCTATATAGTTGCAAATACCCCTAAGAACTTCTCTTTGAAAATGGTTGCCGTATTGAGGATAAGCAGGCGCGAAACAACCCGTCTTCTCATTTCCTCCACACCAATACACTATACAGGGATGATTCATAAGTCTTTGAACCTGAAATTGAGCTTCTTCTTTAATTATATTTAGAAATTCTGGTATATCATCAGGAATATCCTGGCAAGCAAACATAAAATCCTGCCATATCATTATTCCTGCTTCATCACATGCCCGATAAAAATCATCACTTTCGTATAGACCGCCGCCCCAAACTCTTAACATATTATAATTGGCATTTTTTGCTGCAAAAACCAAGTTCCTGTATTTTTCTTTTGTTATGCAGCCGGTCATAATATCTGCCGGTACCCAGTTGCTGCCTCGTGCAAAAATACGTTTATTATTAATCAAAAAGCAAAAATCTGTGTTTTCACTATCAATAGCGTCTTCGCAAAGAGACACTTCACGAATACCAAAATATGATTGATAGGAATTTAAAGTCTGATTGTCTTTCTTAATTTCAACACAATAATCATATAAGAATTGTTCGCCATAACCATTGGGCCACCACAACTTAGGATTATCAATGGTAAGATTGATTTGCGCTACATTTCCAGATGTTTTTGCCGTAACAGTCTTATCATCTGTTTTAACGACTATTTCATAATCATTGACTGATTTAGACAGCTTAACTAAAAATCTTATATCTCCATTAATTTTTGTAAAAACACTAACGGATTTTATATATATACTGTGTTTTGCTTCTAAATAAACATCTCTAAAAATTCCATAACCTACAAAATCAGGCGCCCAATCCCATCCAAAATGGCATTGCGCTTTTCTCAAAAAGATACGGTTTTTATTAAAAATGCTGCCGTATTTTTTATTATCATGTTTATTTATTTCTTGACTAGCAGGAAACAAAGTGACTGAAATTTCGTTTTCGCCCAATTTCAAAATTGGTTTTATGTCATACCTGTATTCTAAAAACATGCTTGATGTTTTTAATATTTTTGTTCCATTAATTTTAATATCAGCAAAGGTATCTATACCTTTCAATACCAATTCAACAATATCGTATGACAATAATTCTTTATCAACATTAAAAGTTCTGGAATACTTATAGCTCTGATCTTGATATTTTTTTATGTTCTTGTAATTATCTCCATAATAAGGATCAGGAATAATTCCGGCAGCAAACAAATCTGCGGTAACATCTCCTGGAACTTTTCCTTTGATGTCTATATTATCGCTTAAAACTTTCCATTCTCCATTAAGATTAAGTATCATTTTCTACTCCAACGCTATCTATTTTTTTCTAATACAATGCAGATATTACAGCACCATAATCCCCAATTTTTTCGCCCAACTTAGAAGGCACGACCTTACATTTTGCTATTGCCATAGGAAGCGCTTCTCTTTTGAGATGTTCCCACATGCTGTCATCAATAAACTTATGACATCTAGCATAAACGCCGCCTGCAACAATTACTTGAGGATTAATAATGTCAACCAATATTGCAAGTCCCTTTCCAAAATACTCGCCGCTTATTCTAAATATCATTTTTGCGTCTTCATCGCCTTCTTCTGCAAGTTGTGCAAGTTTTTGAGTTGTAATTTCATTTAATTCTTTCTCGTCTTTTGCGTATGATACACCTTTTCCGCTTGCAATCTGTTGTTTACCTATTTCGATTGCTAGATTGCGAATACCTGCTCCAGAACAAAAGCCTTCCATAGATCCATATTTTCCGTATGCATATGGCCCTGTTTCGCTCATTCTGATATGTCCAACTTCACCCGCTGTTCCTGTTGTTCCATTATATATGTTTCCATTTAACAGCAGCCCTGCGCCAAGTCCTGTTCCGAAAGTTAAGAAAATCATATTATGACAGCCTACTCCAGCACCAAAACGCCATTCTGCAAGACAACAAGCGTTTGCGTCATTTTTAAGTTTGGGCTTTATCTTTAAAGAAATCTTATCTTGAATAAAATCGCATATCGGAAAGTTTTCCCAGCCACGAAGATTAGGCGGATTTATTATCAATCCTGAATCCTCATCTAAAGGTCCGCCGCAGCTAATGCCAGTTTTTAAAGTATTTACATCAATCTGCTCTTTTTCTATCCATATCATTGCTTCAGATATCAAACTTTGTAAAGTTGTTTGAGGTTCAGGCAATGTTTTTACTTCTTTTCTATACAAAAAGCTGATATCTTCTTTATCAAATTCAGCCAAAACGCATGCGCATTTGGTTCCGCCAATATCAAATCCCAATACTTTCATATAACACCCTTAACCAAATATTTCATTTTCCAATACAAGACATATAGCATGATAAAGCTTAATATGTTCTTCTTGTATAAGGTGAGTTTCATCTGATTTGACAATCAGAGACACTTCGGCAATATCTTTGCATATTCCGCCGTCTTTACCTGAAAGCAAAATCGTATGGGCTTTTTTGGCACATGCTACGTAAAAACCGTTATATATATTTTTTGAATTTCCGCTGGTTGTTAGACCTACAACCACGTCTCCTTCATCTGCATAAGCCATTATCTGTTGACTAAAAATGTAATCTCCGCCAATATCATTGTCAATGGCAGTGATTATTCCTGTTTGAGAAACTAATGAAAATGCCTTTATACCGTATTGAAGTTTATCTGCTAATTCAATCTGGTTATTATCTGCCAAATACTGATAAACGTCAGAATCCTTTATAGTACGCTTATTATAAAAAGATTTTACAAATTCGCCTACTATATGTTCGCAATCACATGCGCTTCCTCCATTACCCATGAATAACAGTTTTTTTCCATTATTGATTGCTTCTAGCATTATTTCAATAATTTTCTCCAATCCGCCCTTAACATAGTTAAGGGCAGGATTCTTCATCATTAGTTCATCAATTATCGCCCTAGATCCAGCTTTCATTTTTCATCCTATGTAAATAGTAAAATCATTTTATTGTTTATATAATAGCACTATTTATTTATATTGTCAATTAGTAAAAACAATTTACTTATTGTTTTTTTAAATTTAATTTACTTTTTTTGTTTGCGATTTTATTTTTTTTGAGATATCATGATAAAAGAGTTTTACTATTAGACAAAATGAATGATTTTATGATAAAAATTATATTTATATGCAATTTAGTAAAGGAATAAAAAATGGCGATACTTGGTAAAAATTCAAAAGATCTAAAAGAATTAAATAAAAAATTGATTTTAAAACTCATTTGTCTTAACAATCAATTATCTAGAATTCAATTATCCAAGATGACATCGTTATCAAAAATGACAATAACCAATATCACCTCTGAGTTGATAAACGATGAGTGGATTGAAGAATCAGCATCCCAACCAAGCACAACATCTGGTCCAAAACCTGTAAATCTTATAATCTCAGAAAAAGCTCCAAAGTTATTAGGCTTGGCATTCAGACGTAAACGAATTGGTGTTGTTGTTACTTCATTGGATTTTAAGATACTTCACCAGAAATATGTAGGATATACTGACGAAGATTCTGTTCAAGATATTCTTAACATCTGTTATTCTTTGATTGACGAAGCAATAGAAAAATACACTATAATAGGCATAGGAGTTACAAGTCCTGGTCCTGTTGATAGCCAGTCGGGCACAATACTTAATCCTCCTAATATGGGTCAAATCAATAATATTGAAATAGTCAAAATTCTTGAAAACCGTTATGGACTTAAAGTGCATCTTAATAAAGATACCCAAGGTTCTGCTATAGCCGAAAAATTTTGGGGAAACGGTAAAGACATCAATGAATTTATTTATTATTCATACGCTTCAGGTATAGGTGCTAGTATAATTTCAGGTGGAATTCTATATCAGCCGCACGATTCATATGCGGGCGAAGTAGGACATATGTCGCTTAGTTTTAATGGTCCAAAATGCAAATGCGGCAACAACGGCTGTCTTGAAGTCTTTTGCTCTGCATCAAAATTGACTCAAGAAATAAACGAACGTCTTAACACAAATTATTCTTTTTTGGATTGTATGAACGCTTATGAAAATCCAAAAACTTATGATATTTTTGAAACTCAAATAAATTTTATGGCTATATCAATGATTAGTCTTATTAATGCGTTTAACCCTTCTTGCATAATTATTGGTGATCGCGGCTCAGAATTACCGCAACCCCTTATAGATAAGTTAACTAAAAAAATCAATGACACTATATTTGCTAAACAGCATAAATATATACCTGTTATAAAATCTCGCTTTGGACGAGACAGCGCTTTATACGGCTCTGCCGCTATAGTAGCTGATAGTATTTTTAAAACTGAATAATCAAACAGTTTATACTTTTGATTCTGAAAATAAGTTTTTTAATGATAGCTCAAAAATATGTTCTTACCAAAAGGTTAGAACATATTTTCCGGCGTTGATTTATTTTTTAGATGTAAAAACAAAATTTATTTCCATATTAATATATTTTTGAATTAACTTATATTGCGGGGCCAGTTCAGGTCCGCAAGAGTTTGATCCTATACCGCTCATCATGTAATCAATACATAAAATCGGATTCTTTTGAGGATTTAATTCATAAAAATGTTTTGCTTGTTCTAGCTCCTGCTGTGAATAATAGCTTAAATTAAATGAAAAAGTCTTATCACAAATAATTGATACTGCATCTTGCTCGCTAAGAATATTAATATAGTCAGTATCATAATGCGCACCGTTTTCTTGAGGCTTATGATAATTAACAAACATATCCTTAATCTCAGTGTTATACAAAGTTTTATAAGTATGATTATGTTTATCAATATAGCTATCAAGTCCATATCCAAAATAGCTGCATTTATCAAAGTCTTGAGATAATTGCATTTTTAGTCCAAATCTAGGCAAGTATTCAATATCCTTATCTATAACAGCCTTCAGTTTGGCTGTGATGTTGCCGTTTCCGTCAATTTGCCACATTATCTCTCCTGCCATAATGGGCGCAACACTATCAGCGACTATAAAAAGATCGCTGTTTATAATTAAACAATCTTTTTGCTCTATTTGAGTCTTATAAGATTGGCTGTATGCCCTATCAAGCTTTTTATTTTTTAGTTTCCATAAAACATTTCTATCATTGTCTATCGGTGCACGCCAAATATTATATTGAATATCGTTAATAAGCGTCCTGCCATCTCTTGTTATATTACTAAAGACAGCTTGAGTCTTATCATACACATATAAAAAGTCTTTGCCCTTAATTATTATTTCTTTTGGTGTTTGATCAAAATGTAGTTTATCATTGACATACTCAATGATTTTTGGACTAAACTTGCCTAGTGCAAATTGTCTGTGTCCTAGGTTAAAATCTTTTTTATAAAATTCCAACAAAAGATATGTATTGTCTATTTCAAAAAATCTATCCAAATCCAAACTACAGTCAGAAACTTGTTGCGGTGCTAAATTATCTATATTTATCTTACCCTTTGACAGCACCTTGCCTGAATTATCAAAAACTTGATAATTTATTACAAAATCTTTATCAATTACCGTAAAGTCATATCTGTTAATTATCTTTATTTTTTTGTTTTCTAATTGAACGTCTATAGGGCATATAACATTTTTTAATTCTTTCAAATTAGTGCTTGGTTCTCTTTTATAATTAACCAATCCATCCAAGCAAAAGTTACCGTCATTTTGAATATCGCCCCAATCACCGCCATATCCAGGCTTATCATAATCCATATTAATAGGAAAGCTGTGATCATTCCATTCCCAAACCAAACCGCCTATCAGCCTTTTTTGCGAATAAAACAAATCAAAATAATCTTTTAAGTCTCCGCATGAATTTCCCATTGAATGGGAAAATTCACAAAGCATTAAAGGTCTTGTTTCGTTTGGATCTAATAGATATTCCTTTATATTTTCTATTGACGGATACATTTTGCTCATCATCTTTAAAGGTTTAAACCCATTAGAATCTTTTCCTTTGGCTATATAAAGTCCTTCATAATGAACGACTCTAGAACTATCAAATCCTTCAACCCAATTAGCTGCATCCACCATATTAGAGCCCCAGCCCGATTCGTTACCTAATGACCACATAATTACACAAGAACGGTTAAAGTCCCTGTAAACTAATCTTTGCACTCTATCCAAAATTTGCTTATTCCAAACAGGATCATCTGCTATAAGATCAAAATAATTAGTATCATAAGAGCCTTTGGAACAAACAACGCCGTGAGTTTCCAAATCAGCTTCATCAATTACATAAAATCCCATTTTGTCGCATAGATAAAGCATTTGGGGCGTCGGGGGATAATGTGAAGTTCTTATAGCATTGATATTATGATTCTTCATCATATCCAAGTCTTTTATTATATATTCTATGGGAGCATAATAGCCAGTATCGTAATAGCTGTCATGACGGTTAACACCTTTTATCTTAACAGGAGTTTGATTTATTTTAAAAACACCGTCAGCAATCTCAATATGTCTAAATCCTATGTAATCGCAAATTTTTTCATCTTTTGTGATAAACTCAATATCATAAAGCTCAGGCTGTTCAGCATTCCATAACTTAATGTTGCATAAAGAAAAATTAATTTCAGAGTTTTCAAACTCTTTAGAAAAAATCAATTGCTTTTTATAATAAATATTAATGATTTTTTCAAAATCTGCGGTTTGTTCAAATTTTATGTTTAAGTCGGCTTTATTATTTTCAAAATCAATATTATATTTAATAAAATATGATTTAATATGTTGTTTAGGTCGTTTTAAAATATAAACATCTCTAAAAATACCGCTTAGACGAATTTTATCTTGATCTTCGAGATAACTTCCTGTACACCATTTTGGTACAACGGCGCAAATAGTGTTTTCGCCGGTTTTTAGATGTTTTGAAATGTTCCATTCTTTTGTACTGTGAGAAACTTGATCATAGCCAACAAATTCATCATTTACAAGCAAATATATTGCGCTATCAACACCTTCAAAATTAATAAAATAATCAAAATTACTTTCTTTTTCTATGTTAATTAATTTTTTATATGCTCCAAAATAATTTTTCAACGATACATAAGGAGGGTTGTAAGGAAAAGGATATAAAACATTAGTATATTGAACAAAGTCATAAGAATAATACTGCCAATTAGAAGGTACACTTATCTTGTCTTTAAGGTTTTCAAAATCTATTTCTTCAAAGCAATCAAAAAATCCAAAAAACCATTCGCCGTTAAGCAGCATAACCGATTGCGAATCTTTTTCAATAGAAAATGGACTGTTTACAGGTCTCGGTATATAATAATTTCTTTTAGGCTCTGTTGCTACCGCATAAGTGTTAATGTCAAGATGGTACTTTTGTATATTCACCATTTTAACTCTCCTTATCTTTTGTATATTGCTAAAACCGTTTTTAGAGTGTTCTATAATAACAATCATATCATATTAAGAATTTTACATCAAAATTTAAAATATCAAAATTCGGCTTTTTTAGTCCTGTTTTATTATCAAATATGGCTTTTTTTTCGGCTTAAGCTAAATTCGTATAATATTACATTACCTTAAACCTAAATTCTCATTGTCGCCAAAAATAATTATTCCCTATCAGATATCTGATAGGGAATCAAAATCAATTTAAATTATTTTTTATCTAATTCTTTATTCTTTATGAATAGCTAAATCAACGATCATTGCCATAGCTATATAATTCACTTCATTCTTTTTATCAATAATTTCACAGCAATAAGAATCAAAAACATGAACTATTTTTTTGCTTACTTGAGCTAAAATTTCTTCTGGTCTGTATATATCAAAATTTGAAGCTACATAATTGCCTTCTATTCTAACATTTTTCAAATCATCTAATTGAGAAACTAAATAGAAGTGTTTTTTCTTAAAGCCGAAATTGGATTTTATTGAAAATAATAATTCATTTTTTGTATCAAATACATCATATCTAAATAGCTTTTTATGTATTTTTAATAGCTCATTTTGGTTAACATCATAAATAGATACTTGGGATAGTCCTAGATTCTGAGCCTTGACAAAATAGCATCGTGCTCCTTCTTCGTTATGAATATAAAATCCTTCTTTCCATATCGTTTTTGACTTTTGCTTAACAAGATACTTCATATGACCTTTCCTCTTTAAGTTTGATAAATGTCTATAAAAAGTAACGATTTGATAAATCAATCATTTTATTTAGACAAAAATCACACCATGTATATTACCATATACATAATGATAGTAAATTTTTAATAATATGTAAAATCATTTTTTGCTTTTTTTACTTTTTATTTTTATCTAGCCTTTTGATATACACAGTCAATGACAATAGCAAGAGCAAGATAATTAACTGCATTAGCTTCATCAGCTATTGTCACGCAGTATGTATCTGCAATTTTCAAAACTTTTTTAGATACTCTAGCTAATATATCCTGACCCCTGTTTATATCAAACTCCCATGCAAAAATATTACCCTTTACTTTGAGCCCATTAAATTCGGGGTTTTTTGATTTGATTTTCATCTTTTTGCTGAAAACTGCAATCTTTCTTTTGACCTTAAAAAGCAGTTTGCCATCAGGAGTGCAAACATCAAATCTAGGCAATATTCTGAAGTATCTTTTTTTGATTTTAATCAAAGGTTGATTATCCATATCATATATGGTTAATCTAAACAGTATGTTAGCATCAGACTTGACCAAAAAACAATCAACATCTTGATCATCTTTAATATAAAAACTGCTTCTCCATAAATTAAAAAGTCTTTGTTTTACTACGTAATTTTTCATTATATCCCCTTTTCGTTTTAATTAGCATTAGCTTTATATATTATTGATAGTACTAAAATAACAATATTTATCACAACTAATATGCAGTTAAAAACTATAATAGGCACTTTGCTTGTCGTTTTTTTAGATAGACTAACGATTAAAATAGATAGTAAGCTAAGAGCTGCAGCAATTCCCGAAAGATAAGGTATATACTTATATAATGAAAAAATAAAAACAGTTATACCTTCACCCTTATTAAATAATGCCCTAAAATTATCATCCACCAATACTGTAAAAAGCGTTAAAAACATGATAAGAAATAATGCTAAATAACAAAAAATTACAAAAGCTGATGAAAAAACGATAAAAGAACTAAATAATGTGGCGATAGTTGCCAATACCGTTAAAAATACAGCAAATTTATTTTTTCTTCTCTTGGGAATTATATTCATATTATCTTTCATAATACAAGTATAGCAATTTTGTATTACAAAAGTCAATATGAAACTATTTTTTTATAAATTTATTTTTCTAATCTAAAACAACACCCTTATCAATGATATCTCGAACTTCAAGCCGCCAGTGTGCAGGGGGTGTAAAAGGAACAAAAGAATTATCAACAAATGCGGCTATAGTAGGACCTGCTCCGCTCAAAAACACGCCAAGCGCATTTGAATTTTTAAACTGTTGAGTGATTTCATCAAAATCTTTTATCAAATGACGTCTATATGGAGTATGAATTTTGTCATCCAATATGTATCTTAGTTTTTCAAAATCTCCTGTTGACAAAGCTGCAAATGTAGCAACCGCACGTGAAAGAGAATAAACGAGGTCTGCCCGCGAATACATATCAGGCAACACCGCGCGAGCTTTGGTTGTAGAAAGCTCAAAGTCTGCAATTAATAATGCAACTTTTAGATTTTTTTCGGGCAAACATCTAAAAGTATGCACTTTGCCGGCACCGTTTATCACGCTTACCGTTATTCCACCCATAATAGCAGGGACTACATTGTCAGGATGTCCGTCAAAAGCTGTACAAAGGTCAACAACATCTTCTTGCGTCAAAGGATTGCCCAACAAAGCATTGGCAGCTGTTACGCCAGCTACAATACATGCAGCCGAACTGCCCAATCCGCTTGTTTTGGGTATGTTGTTGATCTGTTTTAAATAAGCACCCTTAAACTCATGTCCCAGATGTTCATAGGTTTTTTTCATAGTGCTTGCAACAAGATTGTTTAGGTCTTTGGGCAAATCATCATCTGTTTCAATAACAAGTTTTTCGCAGGGTTCAACTATAAGCTCATTATAAATATCCAAAGCCAAGCCCATACAGTCAAAACCCGCGCCCAAGTTTGCACTTGTTGCCGGCACTTTTATCCTTACCATTTTATTTCCTTTATCTCTAGCTTATTTATATCGTTTTGATAACTTGTATCAGTGATATACGGTTCAAGATGTCCTATCTTATGAGTAGCGGCTGTTATCGCATATTTTAATATTTCTTGTATATCCAATCCGTCTTTTATACACTTTAGGGATGCCGCAACCATTGTATCTCCAGCACCCGTTGTATTTACAATATTGTCTTTATTCATATGCGCACTGTACGCCTTTTTTCCGTCAGTTATAAGCGCACCTTCGCCGCCCATAGATAAAAGTATATATTTTATTTTGTATTCGTCAATTAATCTTTTGCATTCTTTGACCGCTTCTACCTCATTTTCATAATGCTTGCCAGTTAGAGCGTTAAATTCAAATATATTTGGCTTTATCATCAAAGGACTAGCTTTTATACCTTCTTTCAAAGCATCGCGACTGGAATCAAAAATACATTTATGACCGCCTGCTATTTCTATAAGGTGTTTATAAAAATTATTGGATGCTCCTGCAGGCAAAGAACCGCTTATTACTACATAATCTGCAAGTTTAGCAAGCGGTTCAAACTCTTTTATAAAGTCTTCTTCCAGCTTGCTGTCAACAGGCTCGCATTGTCCTCCATATTCGGTAATATTGCCGTATTTATCAATCACTTTTTTATTTATTCTAGCCTTTCCTTTCATCATAACATAATGTCCAAGGACATTGTGTTGCTTCAAATAAGACTCAAAAATCAATTTTGATTCCTCAGGCATAAACATCAGGCATTGAGGATTTAAGCCTATATTGCTAAGGCTAATAGCGACATTAACACCCTTACCTGCTGGTAGGATAAGGGTGTTATCAGTCCGAATATATTCGTCTATACAAACATTAGCACAAACTGTAAGTATCATTATGGTCCTTTAAAATTTTACATAATAAAAATCTTTATTCATATTATATGACATTTTTACAAAAAGTCATAGATATAAAATATTCTTGTTAAACATCATTACTCTTCTTCAGCCGTTCTCTTGTAAGGAGATGCCGCAATTATACTAGGGATAAGGTTTGCAGGCACTTCTTCATAGCGTTCAAATTGGCACACAAAGCTTCCTCTCCCTTGCGTCATACTTCTTAAATCTGTGGCATACTTAAACATTTCAGCCAAAGGCACTTCGGCAGAAATAATCTGTTTGCCTTCAGACAAAGTCATTCCTAAGATTCTGCCTCTCCTTCTGTTTATATCGCCCATTATATCTCCAAGATAGCTTTCGGGAACAGTTATCTTATAGCCGTAGATCGGTTCCAATATTGTGGGAGACGCTTCTGCCAAGCCTTTTTTGAATGCCAAAGACGCTGCGATCTTAAATGCCATTTCGGAAGAATCAACTTCGTGATAGCTTCCGTCCTGAAGCGTACATTTTAGATTAACTACAGGATAACCAGCCAAAACACCTCTATTGATGCATTCTAACAATCCTTTTTCTACCGCGGGAATATATTGCTTAGGTACGCTTCCACCTACCACTGTTTCTGTGAACAAGAAGTTACCTTCGTAATATGGTTCAAACATAATCTTACAATGTCCGTATTGTCCATGACCGCCTGATTGTTTCTTGTGCTTGCCTTCTGCAACGGCTGACTTTTTGATAGTTTCACGATAAGGAACTCTAGGATCAGTTAGTTTTGCTTCTACCCCAAACTTGTTTTTGAGTTTTTTTGCCATTACATCTATCTGGGTTTCGCCAAGACCGCTAATCAGCGTCTCTGCTGTTTCGGAGTTTCTAGAAACTTTGACCGTTACATCTTCTTCTATAAGTTTGGTAAGTCCGCCAAAAACTTTTTCTTCTTCGCCCTGTTTTGAACTAGTTATCGCCATAGTAAATACGGGCTCTGGAAATTCGATAGGCGCTAAGATTATTTTAGCACCGTCTGTTAAAGTGTCGCCTGTACGTGTAAACTGGAACTTTGCAAAAGCGCCCAAATCACCTGCGCACAATGCTTCAACAGGTTCTTGCTTTTTTCCTTTCATTGTATATATAGCTGATATTTTTTCTGGTTTGTCAGTGGTAGCATTATAAATATTAGATGTTGTTTTCAATGTTCCGCAAACTACTCTAAATAGAGTCAGTTTTCCCACAAACGGGTCTGAAATAGTTTTGTATACCTGAATAACAAGTCCTTCATTGGATTGTGCTGTAAGCTCCAAATCTTTGCCGTCTTTTTTTGCGGCAAATTTTTTGGATAAAGGACTGGGCATAAGCCTTACTATTTGATTTAAAAGATTGATAATGCCCTTGTTATGATACGCGCTGCCTGCCAAAACAGGTATCGAATCACCAGCTGCTAGCCCTTTGTTAAGACCCAAAATAATTTCTTCTCTTGTAATCTCGTCGCCGTCAAAATATTTGGTCATAAGGTCGTCATCATTGGATGCTGCGACTTCCTTTAAATTTTCTTTTAGCGTATCAAAATCATTTTTCAGGTGTTCAGGCAAAGGAATTTCTTTTCTTCCGTTTGGCCCAAAATCATAAGCTTTGCC
>DATCJR010000104.1 GCA_036562685.1 Clostridia bacterium
TAGGTGTTATGTTTGTTTTGAGCAGCTTAAGCGTCATTATTCAAGTCGTTTATTTCAAAATAACAGGCGGAAAAAGAGTCTTTTTGATGGCGCCGATTCATCATCATTTTGAGCGAAAAGGTATTCACGAATCTAAAATTACCGTCATATATATGATAGTAACGGCCATGATAGGGGTATTGTGTACTATTTTGCATCTTATATTCCTATAAGGTTTTTACGCTATTCTTAATTAATTGGCGGTAAAAATTGGATTATTTCGGCAAGCGTATTTTAATCTTGGGCGGCGGTTCAAGCGGTTTAAGCGCATGCGAAGTTTTAAAAAACTTAGGTGCGCAAACTCATCTTATTAATGATACCCGAACAGTTATTTTGGAAAATGATTTTATTAAGGGTTTTGATTTGTGTATTATAAGCCCAGGTATAAGCATTAGAGATATCAACGTTTCTAAGTGTTTGGAAAATGGCGTCAAGGTTATGTCTGAACTGGAGCTGGGATACACTCTTAGTAACAGCCGTCTTATTGGGATTACGGGGACAAATGGAAAGACCACGACAGTAAGTATAATCAGCAAGATACTAAGTGATGCCGGAATAGATAACGAGCCTTTGGGTAATATAGGCACGCCTTTTTCTT
Organism: Clostridia bacterium; assembly: GCA_036562685.1. NCBI lineage: Bacteria > Bacillati > Bacillota > Clostridia > Clostridia bacterium. The sequence goes on from DATCJR010000104.1 coordinate 638, forward strand.
CAAGAGCGCAAAAGTACGGCAATGATTCAGTTTTGCCTATAGAAGTATCTAGTTTCCAATTGGAAGCTATACATGATTTCAAGCCAGATATAGCAGCAATTACCAATATAACGCCAGATCATCTTGACAGGCATTTGACAATGCAAAAATACATTGAGTGCAAGATGAAACTTTTTAGCAATCAGACCAAATCAGATTTTGCAATAATCAATTATGACCAGCCTGAAATTTTTCCATATTTTAAAACAGAATCAAATAAGTTGTACATAAGCACTCAGCAGCAAGTTCAAGGCGCATATAGTCTTAATGGCAGAATGTATATTGACGGAAAATATCTTATGCGCACCAATGATTTGAAAATCATAGGCACTCATAATGTTTATAATGCTCTTATGGCGGGGTTATGTACTTATCTGTGCGGAATTGATATAGAAAATATAAGAAATACTCTCAAAGAATTCAGCGGTGTAAAACATCGGCTACAGCATGTTGGAACACTAGACGGAATTAATTTTCTCAATGACTCTAAGGCTACCAATCCTGATGCAGCTATTGTAGCAATCAAAAGTATGAAAATCCCTACCATATTGATTTTGGGAGGCAGCGACAAGGGACTTGGTTATTTGGACTTTTTTAACGATATAAAAAATAATTACAAGAAAATAAAATATTTTGTTGTTTGCGGCGCAGTAAAAAACAGAATGTTGCAAGCAATATCGGATTGCGGATTAAATAATAAAACAGTAGAAGCAGATAATTTTACAGACGCTTTCTATAAGAGTGTAGAACTAGCTAGGTCGCTTTCGCCTTGCAATGTTTTGCTTTCTCCTGCTTGTTCTAGTTTTGATGAATTTGTCAATTTTGAGGCGCG
>DATCJR010000105.1 GCA_036562685.1 Clostridia bacterium
GTTGTTTTAAAATTTGATATTAACTAAAATCTTAACATATGTAAATATGTGCATATGAAAATATAATGAATCAAAAAGGGGATTGATTAAAATATGCGTTATTTTTCATATGTTTTTCTATGACGCATAGTATTATGAAAATTTTAATTATATTTTAATCTAATTCTTATGGATTACTGTCGCCTGCTTTTATATAATCTATTTGTATAAGGAGTAGTAATATGAATACTTTAGTAGTCTTTTCTTCAAAACATGGCACTACCAGAAAATGTGCTCAAACAATAGCTGACAGAATCAAAAGCGATCTGGTCGATTGTACCAGTAAGCAAATAAATCTAAACAATTATTCAAGAATTATTTTATGTACGCCCATTTATTTTGGTGGAATAACTGGAGAAATGAAACGCTTTTTTAAAAAACATAAAGAAGAACTAGATAAACGTTCAGTTGTTTTGTTAACCTGTGGCTTAGGCGGAGCACAAAATGCACAAGCAACTGTTGATAGATTTTTAGATAAATTCAACTTAAAAAATAAAATCAATCATGAGCATTTGGGCGGAGAGATAATGTGGGATAGCTTAAACTTTTTCGAACGCGTGATTATGAAAGCTGTCAGCAAAGAAGGTTTGGTTCCTACACTTGACGCACAAAAAATTGATAAAGTAATAAATGATTTGCTAATATAAGTGCAGCATTTAATGAGGAGCCATTACATCTTTTACCCAGCGTTTGCCTTTTAGGATATGAACAAACGAGCCTAATGAATAAAGCAATGACTCAATCATTCCAGCAATTGCCCATACAGAAAACACCCAAAATGCCATAATTAATAAAAACGACAAAAAACACGCAATGCTCAGTCCCAAAAACACACCCAAGTGTAAATTTATTTTTGGAGACATCAATATAAAGAAAATCAGGTTAAACCCAATCAGGATAAAAAATATCCATAGATTGGGAAATCCAAATAGATATTTAGACATTATAAAGCCAACTTATATATCTCTTCAATATCCTTAGTCGACAACGACACAAAATTTCCCATTTTCTTAGACTCTGTCGCTTTTTGTGCCATTTCTTTAAACTTGGTATTATCAATGCCAACTTGGCTAAGTCTTGTGGGCATACCTATTGATGTATAAAAATCTTCTAATTTTTTTATTCCTTGCAGTACAAGCAATTCCATATTTGTAAGACTGTAACTTATGCCAAAAACATTTTGGAAAAATTGCGCAAACCTTGCCACATCATGCTTATATACATATTTCATCCATGCAGGGAAGATTATAGCAAGACCTGCACCATGTGCTATATCATAAAACAATGAAAGCTGATGTTCTATTCCATGAGATGCCCAATCGCCTATTCTACCTGAATTAAGAAGACCGTTATGAGCAATAGTGCCAGTGAACATAAATTCTGCCTGAGCATTATAATCATTGGGATTTTCTAAAACCAGAGGTGCATAATGAATCAAAGTTTTCGCAGTGCCTTCTATTAATCTATCAGTCAAATCCACATTTCGTTCATTGGTAAAGTACCTTTCCATAAGATGCGCCAAGATATCGCTTGCGCCACAGCCTATCTGATATTTTGGAACGGTAAATAATAATTCTGGGTTAAGTATTGCAAACTTAGGAATAATCGCTTGGCTGTACGCGCCGATCTTGAACTTTTCGACCTCATTAGTTATAACCGAATTAGGGCTTGACTCGCTGCCCGCTGCTGCAATCGTTAAAATATTTCCGCAAGGCAACGCTTTTTGCGCTTCTTTTCCTTTTCTGTAAAAGTCTGTCCATGCATCGCCTTCATAAACTGCTTGCATGCATATTGCCTTGACAGTATCAATAACGCTTCCGCCCCCTACACCTAAAACAAAGTCAATGTTATTTTGACGTGCTACTTGAACGCCTTTTTCTACAAAGCTCCATCTTGGATTGGGTACTACTCCCCCAAGTTCTATATTATATATACCAGCTTTTTCTAAAGAATCTTTGACTTGACCTAAAAGCCCGCTTTTTTTGACTGAGCCACCGCCATAAATTATCAAAACTCTGCTTCCGTTATATTCTTTTATAAGGTCGCCTACCTGAGATTGCGTATTTTTTCCAAACACCAATTTTGTGGGATTATAAAAAACAAAGTTTTGCATAAAAACCTCCTAAAAAACGACCTAATGGTCTTTTTTATAGTAGCACAAATTGATAATTCTGACAATAGCTAAAAAATATCAATATTTTTTAAGCAATTTATATCATCTTTTTAAATGTGCATATGTGCATATATATGTTTTTTTATAAAATGTATAAATTTAATTCTATTTTGTAATATTAAAAATAAAAAAATAAGGAAGAAAAATGATGAAAAAGCTACTCAAATCTATTTATTTATCCATATTTTCGGCTTTATTATGTGTCGTTCCCCTATCATTAGATGTAACCTCATCAGCGACCGAAGCAAAAAGCCCAACAGAATATGAACTTAGCATTATGGAACCTCATATACAATATGCCATGGCTGCTCCAACCACTTATACAGTAGTAAGCGGTGATTCCATGTGGAAAATTGCAGTTAAATATGAAATTGGACTTGCCGAATTAAAAGCTGCCAATCCCCAAATAAAAAACCCTGCCCTAATTTATGTAGGTCAAAAAATCAATATTCCTGAAGCAGCTCCCTTAAAAGCTATTGAAGATGAGATTATCCGTCTTGTTAATTTGCAAAGAAGTTATAATGGATTGAGTCCCTTGACATATAACTGGCAGGTCGCACGCGTTGCACGCATCAAGTCGCAAGATATGATTAATAATAATTATTTCTCTCATTACTCGCCTGTTTACGGCTCGCCGTTTAAGATGCTGGAATCTTATGGACTCAAATTTTCTTCTGCGGCAGAAAACATCGCTTATGGTCAAAAGACTGCACAGGCTGTTATGGATGCATGGATGAATTCACCCGGACACAAAGCTAATATTTTATCCAAAACTGTAACTCAAATCGGCGTAGGCTGCGCAAAAGCCTCTAACGGAACTCTATACTTTACTCAATTGTTTATAAAACCTATATAAGGTTTTTAAATATATAAAAGCCCGACGTATTTTATTTTAGCGTCGGGTTTTTTTAATTTTTACTATTGACAAGGGTAATTTTATATTTTATTATATATTTTGGTTTAATGATTATATAAATTCACATAATGGGTGAATGTTTCTACCGGCTGCCTTAACAGTTGACTATAATCAGTGCTGATGTGCTGCATGAATTGATAGTAATTGGGGCAGTTTTTTTATGACTTTAAATAAGAGGTGAATTTATGAAAAAAGATGTGGTTATAATAGGTGCTGGTCCGGCGGGAATTTTTACCGCTTTGGAAATGTTAAAAAATAATACCAAAAAAAAGATTTTAATCATTGAAAAAGGACAACCTATTCAAAAACGTCATTGTCCAAAAAACATCACTAAGTCTTGTGTCGGCTGTAAGCCTTATTGTCATATAACCACAGGCTTTTCGGGAGCGGGCGCTTTTTCAGACGGAAAACTGTCTTTGTCATATGAAGTAGGCGGAGATTTGCCAAGCTTGATTGGAGAAGAACTTGCTCAAGAAACTATAGATTATACGGACAAAATTTATCTTGAATTTGGCGCTGATCCCAAAATTGAAGGCAAACAAAATTCTGAAGAAGTAAAAGATATAAGAAAACGTGCAATTTCCGCAGGTCTAAAGCTTGTGGATTGTCCTATAAGACACATGGGTACAGAAAAAGCCCAAAACATATATCTTGCAATTCAAAACTATCTTCTTGATAATGGCGTAGAGATATTATTTGGTTATGAATGTACCAATCTTATACTAAAAGACCAAAAATGCATGGGCATATATGTAACTGATCATAAAAATTCTTTTGAAATATATGCCGACTACACGGTTGTAGCTACAGGAAGAAGAGGCGCGGACTGGCTAGAAAAACTGTGCGAAGAACATAAGATTGCGCATGAACCAGGCGTTGTAGATATAGGCGTAAGGGTTGAAGTTCGCAACGAAATTATGGAAAGAGTGAATAATGTCTTGTACGAATCTAAGCTAATAGGATACCCTAAGCCGTTTAAAAACAAAGTGCGCACTTTTTGTCAAAATCCAGGAGGTTTTGTAAGTCAGGAAAATTATGACAATAATCTGGCTGTAGTTAACGGACATTCTTACAAGGATCTAAAATCAGAAAATACTAATCTTGCGATTTTGTGTTCGCATAATTTTAGCCATCCTTTTAACCAGCCTATTGAATACGCGCAAAAAATAGGCGAGCTTACCAATATGCTGGGAGCAGGTCATATACTTGTTCAAAGATTTGGAGATATCTTAGACGGAAAACGCACTTGGCAGCACGAACTTGCTCAAAGCAATATAAAACCCACATTGCCTGATGCTGTGGCTGGCGATATAACTGCAGCTATGCCTTATCGAACAATGGTAAATATTATCAATTTTATACAAGCTGTGGACCAAGTAGTTCCTGGTTTTGCTTCGATTGAAACTCTATTGTATTCGCCCGAACTAAAGTTTTATTCTAACCGTGTAAAAATGGATACTGACTTTAACACCAATATACAAGGACTGCATTGTCTGGGCGATTCTAGCGGATGGACACGCGGACTTATGATGGCATCAGTAATGGGCGTATTAATGGGTAGAAAGATATATTAATTTTGATTACTATATAATCAATTTTGACCGCAAGAACATTGGAATATAGGTAGTAGTTTTTTGAGCTTATGGATAACATAATAATTAATGTATAAAAATTTTTAATTTAGCTATAAAAACGCTACCATAACAGTTCTTGGTCTATAATGCTTTACTGGTAAAATTTTTGATGCAAAAAAATATTGTCAAAAACTTGCCCTAAAACTTATGATATGTTAATATAATATAGCTTTTTTATATAAATACAGATGTAGACCAAATGGAGAGGTGGTTGAGTGGTCGAAGGCACTCGCTTGGAAAGCGAGCGTATGGGAAACCATACCGGGGGTTCGAATCCCCCCCTCTCCGCCAGAAAAACGCACTTAAAATAAAGTGAAAATTAAATATCTAAAGTAAGAAAATAATTTATCTTACTTTAAAAGCGCTAATTATAGCTGATGGACAATTATGCATTATGCATCAAATTGCCGTCAGCTTTTATTTTTGTGATTAAGCAAGGAGTGATTTGAATGTTTTTTTTAAGCTTATCATTAATTCTTTTATTAGGTGTAGTTATAGATCTAGTATTTGAAAAAATCAATATCCCGTCTCTTATTGGTTTGTTACTGCTAGGACTTGGCTTAAACCAATTGGGATTGATTGATGAATCGATTCTTGAAATATCAAGCGATCTAAGAAAAATTGCACTTATTATAATTTTGCTAAAAGCAGGATTGTCTTTGGATTTTAATATCCTAAAAAGAGTAGGAAGACCTGCTATCTTAATGTGTTTCGTGCCTGCAACATTTGAAATAATAGGCTTTGCAATTTTTGGACCAATGATTCTCAATTTATCATTTGTCGAATCACTTTTAATCGGAAGCGTACTCGGAGCTGTAAGTCCTGCAATCGTAATTCAAAGAATGACCAACCTAATAGATAGAGGCATTGGAATTAAAAAAGGAATACCTCAAATGCTTATAGCAGGAAGCAGCGCAGATGATATTTATTGCATTGTTATATTTACAGCCTTAGCTGGAATGCTTGC
>DATCJR010000106.1 GCA_036562685.1 Clostridia bacterium
GTAGGAACTTTTTTTGCTGTAAAACAAATTGTACGGAATAAGCATCTAGAAGCAGTATTATCTATTATGTTGCTTAGCTTGTCGTTTTTTGGATTATTAATAATGATAAGTGTTATATAAATATGTTTATTAAAAAAATCTCTTTATAATAAAAGCCCTTAGATTTTCTAAGGGCTTTTTTATGCTATTATTCTTAATTTGCTTATTCAGTAACTTCGGACTTTTTTGACTTCTTTGCTTTTTTAGGAGCAGCTTCTTTTTCTTCAGCCTTTTCTTCTTTGTCAGCTTTCTTTGTCTTCTTAGAAGCCTTTGCTTCCTTTTCAGCTTCTTTTTGAGCGCGCAATTCTTCTCTTGCTTTCTTAGCTTCGAGTCTTGCTTCTTCTTCTTTTGCTTTCTTTTCTGCTATGCGTGTCTTATTGTCAACAGTAGCAGCAATTACAAGCTTGCCGCTCTTAAGATCTGATAATTTCTTAGCAAGTGCAGCTTTCTTATTATCTGCGTTGTTTTTGTGTAAAACACCTTTTGAAACGGCGCTGTCTACTACAGAAAATACTTCAGGCAACAATGCTTCTGCGGTTGCAGGATCATTTGAATTGATTGCTGCATTATACTTTTTGATAAGTGTGCTTACTTCTGATTTGATAGATTTATTTCTCAGATTTTTCTTCTCAGTTATTTTAACTCTTTTGATTGCTGATTTTATATTAGGCACAATAAATTCTCCTTCTTTAAAATACCTGTAACATTTTAGCATAATTAAATTTTTTAGGCAAGGATTATATTAGGGTTTTTAGCCTAAACTATTAATTGTTATGAATTTTAGAACAGATATGGCGTACGAGTCTGTCTTAAATAATCAAAAAGACTCAAATATAAAAATCAAAGAAACAAAGCATCAATTCGGCATAAAGCGTTTTGAAGTAAATATTTTGAATGAACAAGGTGCAAAAAGCTATAACAAGCCCAAAGGACGGTATATTACAATAGAAGCTTATGATTTATACCAAAAAGATTTGGAGTTTTTGCACTATGCAGCCAATATGATATCCGAAGCGCTCATTGATTGTATGGGTAATACCAAATTTAAAACAGTGTTGGCAGTAGGGCTTGGCAACAAACACATGACAGCAGATTCTTTGGGCCCGTGTACTGTGGATAAGCTGATAATTACTAGACATTTAAAGGATGAAAAAGATGATCTAAAGATGCTTTCAGCTTCGCTTTGCGCACTTGCCCCAGGCGTTTTGGGAATTACGGGCATAGAAACATACGACATAATAAAAGGCGTTGCAGAAAAGATAAAACCGGATATTATAATCACTATTGACGCATTGGCGTCAAGAAGCACTCAAAGATTAAGTTCGGCTTTTCAAATCACAGATACAGGCATAGTTCCAGGCGCAGGCGTGGGCAATCACCGTTTTAAGCTTTCTTTAGATACTCTGGGCGTGCCAGTTATATCAATAGGAGTGCCTTTGGTTGTTTATGCTTCTACGCTTTCGCTTGATATTATAGAGCAATGTTTTTCAAAAACACCTGAATTAATACTAGAAAAATCTCAAGAAAACAAAATCATATCAAGCATCATTTCAAGTCCAATAGGCGAACTTGTGGTTACGCCCAAAGACATTGACGCCATAGTCCAAAAATGCGCGTATGTATTGGCTGTTGCAATTAATCTGGCTGTACATCGAGGCTTGAGCCTAGAAGAAGTTGTAGGGCTTATTCACTAGGTTTTTATATAGGTATGCCGCTTAAAATATTATTGATAAACTGAACGGCTGTTCTTGGCGAGTGCACAGCTTTTATAATAGCCCATTTTTCCGCATCTAGTTTTAGCTGTTCGGTAACCTTAATATTATGGGTGGCTGCAAGATTTGATATTAAATCTAGATATTCTTGCTTGTTAAGATTCTGATACAAAATATTAAGCCCAAAACGATCTGATAGTGCAAGCGTGTCTTCAAGCCCTTCGCTTTTATGAACATCGTCTTCACGTTCTTTAAAGCTTTCTTTTATAAGGTGGCGTCTGTTAGATGTGGCATAAATAAGTACATTTGGGCTTTTGCCTAACATACTGCCTTCTAATGCGGCTTTTAGTGGATAAAAGGCATTGATATTGTCTTTATCGACCACCAGATCATCAATAAAAATAATAAAGCGGTGTGGTATCGTTTTTAACGAATCAATTAATGTGTTTATATCTTTTATGGCAGGCAAGGGGAGCTCAATAAGTTTTATTTGACCTTTGAACATATTGAAGACTCCGCATACAGTAGAAGATTTGCCTGCACCGCGATCGCCTGTAATTAAGACATTGTTGGCGGGTTTGCCTTCTATAAAAGCCCTTGTATTATTGATGATTTGCTCTTGCTGATATTTGAAGCCTATTAAGGAGTTTAGATCAATCTTAGGCGGGTTGGGGATAGGAGATAAAGTGTTGTCATTATAAATAAAAGCATCATATTTTCCCCATATTCCAAAGCCTTTTTGAAATATTTCATTTGTTAGCTTCTGATAAGTGATTGAGATATCTTTATTTTGTGAACCCCATTTTATAGTATCTTTTTCAATTATGTTATCGCTGTTTAAGTTGGATAATTCTTTTAGTATTTCAAGTTCTGTTAACACTCGGTTATTAATTGTATCAGATATTTTTTCTTTTTTTGCAACACTGCGTGTCCAGATATTGTCGTCATATCTTGCTAGAGAATAAACAAACTCATTCCAATCATCAACATAACCTGTTTCTAACAACTGATGATAAAATAATGAATATTTTGTATTAAAGTCTATTGCATTTGATTTTTGAGCTTCTAAAGCTTTAATTAAAGCCTTAATCACAGGGTCTTGTCTTATATTATAAAAAACCGCCAAAGAGTTTAATTTTTGGATCAAATCAGCTGACATTTGTATACCTTCTTATAAAAACACCTTTATATAATCATAAATGATAATTTTTTATTATTCAAGTTTTTTAAAAAGAAAAAACCGTCCTATTGATTTAGGACGGTTTTTAGTATTGATTTTATTGTAATTAGTTTTCCAAAGATGAATACTGGCTCTTATAAAGTTCGCTATAAAATCCGCCGCGTGCAAGCAGTTCTTTGTGCGAGCCTGTTTCTACGACCTTGCCTTCATTCATTACGAGTATAATGTCGGCGTTAACTATCGTGGACAGACGGTGAGCAATTATGAAGCATGTTTTATTGTGCATCAATTCATCCATAGCCTTTTGGATAAGCACTTCGGTACGGGTATCGACATTGGATGTAGCTTCGTCTAAGATAAGTATTTGAGAGTCAGCCAAAAACGCTCTTGCTATTGTAATAAGCTGCTTTTGTCCCTGCGAGATATTGCTTGCATCTTCATTTATTTCTGTGTCATAGCCTTTGGGCAAAGTCAAAATGAAGTTATCAGCTCTTGCTGCGATTGCAGCTTTTTTTACATCCTCAGGCGTTGCGTTTTTTGCGCCGTATGCAATGTTGTCATAAATTGTTCCTGAAAACAGCCATGTATCCTGCAATACCATACCAAATACATTTCTAACATCTTCTCTAGCAATTTGTGTTATATCTTTTCCGTCTAAGCGAATAACACCGCTGTTTAAGTCATAAAAGCGCATTAGAAGATTAACCAATGTTGTCTTGCCTGCACCTGTCGGCCCTACGATCGCAACTCTCTGACCGCTCTTAATATTGATATTGAGATCTTGAATAAGCGGTACTTTTTCGTCATAAGAGAAGTTTACATTTTCAAAGGTAATATTTCCTTCAACTTCTTGTATTTGACCAGGCTGTGCATCAGGCTTCATTTCTTCAGCGTCTAGCACTTCGTAAACTCTGGAAACGCTTACCTTAGCGCGCTGGAATTGTCCCATAATGTATGCTGTTTGAGTGATAGGCTGAGTTATTAGCATTGCATACATTACAAGCGAAGTAATTTCACCTACCGACAATTTGAATACGTCGTAGGGGATTACATTGGTGCTGGAGTTGATTACCAGCAATGCACCTACTATTATCAAAATTACGTAGGTAAAGTTTGATATAAGTCCTATTACAGGCTGAATCAAAGTAGCGTAGAAGTAAGCGCGTTTTGAAGATTTGTAAACTTCATTGTTTATATCTTTATATTTGTTCAGGCTTTTTTCCTCTAGTCCAAACGCCTTGATTACAGAATGTGAAGAATAGCTTTCTTGGATATGCGCGTTGAGTTCTCCAAATTTGGTTTTGGATGAAATGAACTCTTTTTCGCATTTGACCGAGATTTTTGACGCGATCAATAGGTTTAACGGAAGAATTAACACAACAATTCCAGCCATAATGGGATTGAGCCAGAACATTATTATGCCAATTCCAATTACCTGAATAATTGAGTTCAGAAGTGTTATCATGACATTATGCATGGTTGTACCAAGTTCGGATACGTCATCTAACATTCTGGACAATATTTCACCATGGGGTGTTGCGTCAATATATCTTACGGGCGTTCTGCTTAATTTGTCTGAAATTCTTACACGATGTCCATAAGTAAATCTTCGGCTTGTTATGTTGTTCATTACAACGCTTATAAAAATGCTGACCAAAGCACTTATACACACCAAAATTAAGTAATATTTCAAATTGGTGTTAATAAGTGAAAAGTTCATATCTCTAGGGGTGCCATTACGCAAAGCCATCCACCAGTTGTGTAATTCATCAGTGGCAACTCCCAAAAAATACGGACCTAATATTGAGATAGTCACACTGAGAGCCGAAAAGATTGACAAGCCAATCATCGGATAGACCGCTGACTTGTTTTCACGAAATATTCTTTTTATAATGCCCTTTGTGCCGGGCTTTTTATTTTTATTTTCTTTTATTTTTTCTTCCATTATACTGCCTCCTTTCCTAACTGCGAGGTGGCAATTTCTTTATAAACCGTACAGTTTTTCAAAAGATCCTTATGTTTGCCTATGCCTACCATTTTGCCGCTTTCCAAAACGATTATTGTGTCTGCTGTCATTGCAGTGCTTATGCGCTGAGTTATTATAAACACTGTGCGGTCAACAAAATGCGTCTTTAGGTTTTTTCTGATTGTAAGGTCTGTTTTATAATCAAGCGCCGAAAAGCAATCATCAAGCACATAAATAGGAGAGTTTCTAACCAATGCACGCGCAAGAGCAAGTCTTTGTTTTTGTCCGCCGCTTAGGTTGTTACCGCTTTCTACTATCATTTCATTAAGTCCATTAGGCTTGTCTTCTATGAACTTCTTTGCCATTGCGATTGTGCATGCTTTGTCTATTTCTTCATCAGTTGCATTCTGATTGCCGTTAAGTATGTTTTCTTTTATAGTGCCAGAGAATATTGATCCTGTCTGCGGAACGTAGCTTAGTAAAGAGCGATAATCCTTAACTGGATATTCTTTTATATCTGCGCCGTCCAGCAAAATTTTGCCTTCGCTGACATCATAAAAACGCATTAACAATTTGGCGATTGTGGATTTTCCGCTTCCCGTACTACCGATTATTGCAACTGTTGTGCCTAAGGGGGCGTCAAAACTGATGTTTTCAACAGCGGCTTTTTCTGCTCCGGGATGTCTAAATGTAACATTGTCAAAGGTTATATGACCTTTTACGGTTGATATGTCTCTTGTGCCTGTGTCTTGTATTTCGCTTTTTGCGTTAAGCACTTCAATAATACGGCTTGTGCTTACTTTTAATCTAGGCATCAAAACGATTACCCAACCGATTTCTATAAGCGAATTCATGACCATTGAAACATATTGTATTAATGCCATTATTTGTCCAGCACCAATTGCACCATTGGTAGATACCAAACGGCCTGCGCCAAAATAAACAATGGCGATAGTAACGGAGTTGAGCATAAGTAAAAGTATAGGATTGATAGAAACGCTTATGTTGTTACCTTTAATTACATTATGCGCCATGTCTTTTGCGCTGTTTTTAAATCTTTCTCTTTCGTAGTCCTCTTTGTTAAATGCTCTTATAACTCTTATGCCCATAAGGCGTTCTCTCATTATAAGCACCATTTTGTCTGTGAACTTTTGCGCTTTATCCCATAAAGGAGCAGCGACTTTGAGCATAAACAAAACAAATAATGCCATAAGAGGTATTACCGCAAGCATAATCAAAGACAATTTGACATCAGTTATGACTGCAAGAATGGTAGCGCCAATTAACATAAAGGGGGACAAGGCTAATGCTCTTATAATAAGGTCAAACAAGTCCTGAATGATGCGAATATCATCAGTAGATCTTGCCATTAGGCTGGCATTGCCTATGTCGTTAAATTTGGTTATAGATAATTTTTGGACTTTTTCAAATACAGCGACTCTAAGATCTCTTGAAAACGACTGTCCAATCTCTGTCATTACATAAACAGAATAAATTGAAGTTATCGCTCCAACGATTGCTATCGCTAACATAACAGCACCAAAAATCAAGACATAAGATAAATCATTATTTTTGATTCCCACATTAATTATGTTTTGCATAATTGTGGGTAGTGCCAAAGATGTAGCGGCGTAAGCCAGCAATAGACCTATTTCAAGCGCTATTAATTTTGCGTAAGGTCTCAAATATTTTAATATTGATTTCATATATATAATGCGATTATTCCTTTATTATTTTATTACCTTCTTCAAAGCGTAATCAGAAATGATTTTTAATGTTTGCTCTTCAAAAGGCGTGTTAAGATTAGATTCTTTCAACAGCTCGACAAAAGTTTTTGAGCCGGCTTTTGATAAGAAAGTATAGTATTTTTTCCAAGCGGCGTCGTAATCTTCGCTTAACAGGGCATAGAACTGCAAAGCGATAGTTTGAGCAAGGCAATAGTCAATATAGTAGAATGGTCTTTCAAAAATATGCGCCTTAATCTGCCAAGCTCTGCCTTCTTCAAAGAACGGCAAGCCTTCAGCATCCATATACGGACGATATTGCTTTTCCAACTCTGCCCATACTGCGTTTCGTTCTGCGGGAGTCATATCGGGCTTTTCGTAAGCGATGTGTTGGAAATAATCCACTATTGTTCCATAGGGGATAAAGGTTAATGCGCTGGCGTAATGAGAATAACGGTAATCGTCAGCAGCATCGCCAAAAAATCTTTCCATAAATTTATGAGTAAAGAACTCCATAGACATAGAATGTACTTCACAGGTTTCAAAAGTTGCATTTCTTATTTCGGGGATATCAAAATCCCATCCTTTGTGAAAAGCGAAAGCGTGACCCATTTCGTGTGTCAACACATCTATGTCATCAGCTGTTCCGTTAAAATTGCTTAAGATAAACGGAATGCGGTACTCATCCAATCCTTCACAAAAACCGCCGCCCCATTTTCCGGGCTTTGACAAGACATCAAAAGTCTCGCTTTTTAGCATGTTGTCATATAGCGCTCCGATTTCAGGGTTAAGTTCGTTGTACATCAGGCTGCCTTGACGCATTATTTCATCGCTGTCAATGATAGGTTTAGGTTTGCCGCCGGGCAGATAAACTTCATTGTCATATAATTTCATCTTGTCAATGTCCAAATTCTTGGCAACCTGATCTTTTAGCTTAGCTACAGCAGGAACTATATATTTTTTTACAGCTTCGCGGAATTTTTTTATATCTTCTTGGTTATAGCTGTTTCTGGTCATTTCATAGTAACCAAGCTCAATATAGTTTTTATAGCCCATCTTTTTTGCCATACGGTCTCTTACTTTTACCATACGGTCAAAAATATCGTCAATTTTATCTTTAACTTTATTAAGTTCAAGTCCATAAGCGATAGCTGATGCGCGTCTTACTTCGCGGTCGCTGTCAGACATGTATTTGCCAAGTTGCGAAGGAGTAAGTTTTTTGCCGTCAAATTCGATTTCTAACGAACTCATTAAATTGGTGTACTCTGCGATAAGCTTGTTATCTTCGATCTTGTCTGCAATTATCTCTTCACTCATTGATTTGGCTTCCAGCTCTTTATTGAGCATTATTATAGGAGGAAGCTTGGTCTTTAGCTCTTCTTTAAAAGGCGAAGCCAGCATGCTTTTAGAGAAATTGGTCAAAGCATTGCCCAAAGCAGCAAAAGATTCATCAAAATATTCTCTTTCTTTGTTGTAGAATTCGTCTGTTGTATTAAGATAATATCTTGTTATGGCCACATTGCTCATGGTAAGAGGGGCTTCTAGCGACCTTGTCATTTCAAGATAAATCTCAACGGCTTCATCTGCGGATTTTGCATTTTCAAATTGGTTGCGATAATCATTGATAGAGTTAATCAAAGCGTTTACATCAGGACGTACATAATTAATTTCAGAAAATTTCATTTTATAACCACCTCTTAAATTAATATTATCTAATACACTTATAGCATAAAAATAATAGTACTTTTTGCTAAGTAATATTAAACATCATGAGTGTACCAAATACTACCAAATATTTGTTTATTTAAAAGTAAGTTTGTAAATATTTTTAAAAAAATTAATAAAAAAAATAAAAAAATTTAGAAATTGCGGAAAATTTTTAATAAAAATTAATAAAAAACATAAATTGTTCATAAGTTTAAGCATGATTGGACTTTTAATTTTAAGATAAGATGATAGAGTTATTTTTTATCTTATGATATAATCAATTCTTCAAGCAACAATTTTATATAATCAATAATTGTTAAAAAATCTTGCGTTTTTTGCTTGTGCTAAATTATGTGTTGTGCTAATATATTATGGTGATTGCGCAAGATCCGGAGGTAGAGATATGAACAAGGTTATTGAAGCGATTGAAAAAGAAAATATGCGAACAGATCTTCCGTCTTTTGATATAGGTGATACTTTAAGAGTATATTTTAAGGTAATAGAAGGAAATAAAGAAAGAGTACAGGCTTTTGAAGGCACTGTTATTTCACGTCGCGGTGGCGGATTAAGAGAAAGCTTTACAGTACGCAAAATATCTTTTGGCGTTGGCGTTGAAAGAACTTTCCCTTTACACTCACCTAAGATTGATCGTTTGGAAGTTGTAAGAAAAGGTCATGTAAGACGTGCTAAACTTTATTATTTGCGTGCTCTAACAGGAAAGGCTGCAAAAGTTAAAGGCGCTCAAGACTAAGTATATTTTTATAAAGTTGTCAGTCATAAACTCAGGCGGATGTAATACCGCCTATTTTTATATTTTGATTTTTTACATAAAATGCTTGTCAAAACTCATATTACCCATTACAATTCTAATATATACATAAAGATAATTTTTTGAGCTTTTGAATTTTTCTTTTTGGGGGCAAGCTTGCGTGTTAGCTAAGGTAAAGAGTTTTACTTTGAGCGGAATTAACGGATATCCTGTTGATGTTGAAGTGGATATCAATAACGGCTTGCCTGGATACGAAACAGTAGGGCTTGCCGAAACCGCTGTAAAAGAATCTCGAGAAAGAGTGCGTTCAGGCATAAAAAACAGCGGATATCTGTTTCCAGCTTCACGCATTACGGTTAACCTTGCGCCTGCCGATATAAAAAAGCTGGCACCAGTTTTTGATTTGCCTGTTTCATTGGGCATTTTGGCTGCTACTGAGCAGATCCCTTATAAATGTCTAGATAATATAGTTTTTTTGGGCGAATTATCCTTAGACGGGCATGTAAGACGAATAAATGGTATTCTTCCTATTTTGATTAGCGCGATAAAATGCGGTTTTTCCAAATTTTTTATTCCCAAAGACAATGAAGCAGAAGCAGTATGGATTCAAAACGCCGAAATCGTTTTGGTAGACAGTCTTGTTAATGCGGTCAAATATTTGACGGGCGAGGAGCAATACGAAAAGGTTGTCCAAAAAGACATAAAAGAAATTATTAAAAATACAAGTTCGGGAACTGATTTCAAATACATAAAAGGTCAAAGCCGGGCAAAACGCGCTTTAGAGATCGCGGCGGCAGGCGGACATAATATGCTCATGATAGGTCCGCCGGGAGCAGGCAAGACAATGCTTGCCCGTGCTTTGCCGTCAATTTTGCCCGATATGACACCAGAAGAAGCATTGGAAACATCCAAAATCCATTCTATTGCAGGGACTTTGGGACAAATAGGGCTTATCACTACAAGACCGTTTAGAACTCCGCATCATACAGCTACAACTGTATCATTGACGGGAGGAGGTTCATATGCAAGACCTGGGGAAATCAGTCTAGCGCATAACGGCGTGTTGTTTTTGGACGAGCTTCCAGAATATTCACGATATACTTTAGAAACATTGCGCCAGCCTTTGGAAGACGGAGTTATGGTAATCAATCGAGCCAATATGACCGTTGAATATCCTGCAAGGTTTGTACTGATTGCGAGCATGAATCCATGTCCGTGCGGATATTATGGTTCGCAAGAAGGCGAATGCAAATGTACGCCTGCCCAAATTCAAAAATATCTTAACAGGCTATCAGGTCCTATGCTTGACAGGATTGACATACATATTTCTGTTGACAGCGTAAAATATGACGAGCTTACCAGCAATTCTCAAGAAATTAGTTCTGCAGAAATAAAAGAGCGGGTTAATAATGCACGCAACATTCAAAGTAAAAGACTGCATGATAGCGGCTTTTATTGCAATGCCCAAATGCCGCAGCAAATGATTGAAAAATATTGTGTTTTAAGTAAACCTGCAAAAGAGATTTTGAAACTCTCTTTTGACAGACTCAAACTTTCGGCGCGTGCTTATAGCAGAATCTTAAAAGTGGCAAGAACAATAGCCGATTTGGATGGAGAACAGATAATAGGCGAAAAGCAAATAGCCGAAGCGGTAAGTTACAGGACATTGGATAGACAATTTTGGCATTAAAATAATTTGATAATATGAAAGAATTTATATCGGACAGAATATTATATTTTTGGCTGGCACTTAGTGATGCAAGCCCATCAAAACTAAATTCCCTTATTATGAATTATAATGGAATAAGGGGATTATATGAGCATTTTTTGTTTGATGAAAATCTAAAAAGAAATCTTGGTCCGCTTTATGTAAAATTAAAAGATGCTTTAAAAGAAGATTATATAAAAAGAGAACTAGAAAAGATCGAAAGGGCGGGAATATCATTTTTGACTCCTTTGGACGAACTGTATCCCAAGGGTTTTAAAGAGCTTAATGATATGCCTTTTGCGATTTTTTATAAAGGCAGATGTGAATTACTTAATTCAAAATGCTTTACCATTGTAGGAACAAGAAGTCCGAGCAATTACGGCAAAAAAATGACCAAAATATTTTCTACTGAGCTGTCTAAAAATGGGCTTACAATAGTAAGCGGTATGGCAACAGGTATTGATGCTTATGCACATAGATTTACATTAGACGCAGAAGGCAATACCATAGCTATATTAGGCAATGGACATAACCAAATATATCCTGCTGTAAATTATGAGCTGTATAATGAAATAGCGAAAAAAGGTTTGGTAATAAGCGAGTTCTTGCCGGATTTTAAAGGAACGGTATATTCTTATCCAAGGCGAAACCGTCTTCTTAGTGCGATTTCATGCGGAGTGCTTGTTGTAGAGGCTGGAGAAAAGAGCGGAACGATGTATACTGTCGAATATGCGCTTGAACAAGGTCGAAATGTTTTTGTTTTGACAGGAGCGGCCGATAACACCAAGATTTTGGGCAACCTTAGGCTTATAAGAAATTCACAATGCGCCATGGTATATGAGCCTAAGCATATATTGGAAGAATTAAACATAAATTACACAAAAAAAGAAAAAGCCGCGACTTTACAATTAGATTTTAATGAACAAAAAATACTTGACTTATTATCAAATGGTGAATTACACTATGATAATATTTTATATAGTACGGATTTGTCTGTAAACGAGCTTAACAGTCTTTTGACTATAATGGAGATCAAAGGACTTATTAATAAAAACGGATCAAAATACTTTTTAGCATAAAGGAGAAAATGTTTGAAACTTGTTATTATTGAGGGTGAAGGCAAACGCGAAACCATTAATAAATATCTAAAGGGGATAGATTCGTCTTACAATGTTATAGCAACTAAAGGACATGTTAGGGATTTGCCCGAACATGTTTTGGCTGTCAATATAAAAAACAATTTTGAACCAAGGTACGAAATTATTCCCAACAAAAAAGATGTTATCAAGCAGCTCAAAGAAAAGGCGCAAAAAGCCGAACAGATTTTGCTTGCAACCGACCCTGATAGAGAAGGCGAAGCAATATCATGGCATTTGTCCCACATCTTAGATATACCGCCTGATTCACCCTGCAGAATAGTTTTCAACGAAATTTCAAAACACGCAGTAGAAAATGCGATAAAAAATCCAAGAGCTATTGACCTTAATCTTGTTGACGCACAGCAAGCAAGAAGAGTGTTGGATAGATTGGTGGGTTACAAGCTGTCTCCGATTATTAGCAAAAAAATCAGAAGCAAATTATCTGCTGGACGTGTTCAATCAGTCACTTTAAAGATGGTGGTTGACAGAGAAAGAGAAATTAACTCTTTTGTTCCTAAAGAATACTGGTTTTTAAAAGCGCTGCTAGAAAAAGACAAAGTTGCTTTTTTGGCAAAACTTAATTCATATAACGGCAAAAAGATTGAAATCAATAATCAGTCCGAAATAGATGAGATACTCAAAAATTTGCAGGGCGCTCAGTATCGCGTAACCAAAATCAAAAAATCAGTTACAAAATCACATGCTCCTGCCCCTTATACTACAAGCACTATGCAGCAAGACGCATTAAACAAGCTTGGCATGTCATTAAAAGTAGCTTCAGCTAGTGCGCAAAACCTTTATGAAGGGGTTGAACTTGGTGCGGAAGGCAAAGTTGCGCTTGTAACATATATCAGAACAGACTCGACGCGTATTTCTCCCGAAGCTCAAAAAATGGCAGAGGATTACATCAAAAGCAAATTTGGCGCTGAATATTATCCCGAAACACCTAACAGATATAAATCCAAAAAAGGCATTCAGGACGCTCACGAAGCGATAAGACCTATATCTTTAGAGCGCACACCCGAATCTGTCAAAGATTATCTTAATAAAAATCTTTATAGATTATATAAGATGATATACGAGAGATTTTTGGCAAGCCAGATGGCGCAGGCTCAATACGATACAATCAATGCCGAAATTAGTGCCAATGACTATGTTTTTAATGCCAATGGAAGAACGCTTAAATTTAGAGGTTTTTTGGCTGCATACGGCATAGATGCCGAAGATGTCAAAGAAAAGCAAAAAGAACAAGCTGAAAATGAAGATGATGACGAAAATATAGATAACATCTTGCCTCCTCTTAGCGAAGGCGATAATTTGACGCTAAGAGAGTTAAAACCTGAGCAAAAATTCACTAAGCCGCCCGCAAGATATACCGAAGCGTCTTTGGTAAAAGCCATGGAAGAAAACGGCATAGGAAGACCGGCAACATATACTCCAACTATTACTATTTTGTTTACAAAGGAATATGTTGAAAGAGAAGGCAAAAGTATAAAGCCTACCGAACTTGGTTTCCAAGTTACCGATATGCTGGTCAGGTATTTCCCCGACATTATGAATGTGGAATTTACCGCCAATATGGAAAATATGCTTGATGATATCGAAGACGGCGGAAAAATCTGGCAAGAAGTTATAAAAGATTTTTATTATGGCGGATTTGAACAAGAAGTCAATGCCGCACTCAACGACAGCTTTTCACTAAAGGTTCCTGATGAGCAGAGCGATATAAAATGTGAATTCTGCGGCGTTAATATGGTAATAAGACAAGGCAAATACGGAAAATTTTTGGCTTGTCCCAATTATCCCAAATGTAAAAATACCAAGAATCTAGATGGTTCTAGCATAGAACAAGCTGCTGCCACGGGTGAAAAATGCGAAAAATGCGGCGGCGATATGGTTATAAAAATGGGCAAGTTTGGCAAATTTTTGGGTTGTTCCAACTATCCGAAGTGCCGTAACATCAAGCCTCTTTTGGACGGAAGCAATGATTATGGAACATGTCCTCAATGTTCAAAACCTCTAGTAAAAAGGCGTTCACGCCGCGGAGAATTTTTTGCTTGCAGCGGCTATCCTGATTGTCATTTTATCTCATCAGATCCGCTCAATAATGAAAAATGCCCTGTTTGCGGCTCTTATACTGTGCTAAAACATTACAAAAGCGGAGATGTGATAAAGTGCGGTTCCAAAGAATGCGGATATTCTCATCCCATTGAAAATCAGAATTCTCAAGATCAAAATCAAAATACCAACACATAATAATCTAAAAAACATATAGAAAAATTTAATAATAACAGGTAAAGCATTTTGAAAAAAGGTTCAAAAGTTAAGATAATAGGGGGCGGACTTGCAGGCAGTGAGTCCGCCTATCAATTAGCAAAACGCGGTGTTGAAGTAGTGCTTGTGGATATCAAGCCCAAGGCATTTACGCCTGCTCATCACAATCCCAATTTTGCCGAATTAGTCTGCAGCAATTCGTTAAAAGCAAAAGGTCATGCAACTTCTTCTGGACTACTAAAAGAGGAATTATTAGAGCTTGATTCGCTTATAATTAAAACTGCGTATGATACAAGCGTGGCTGCGGGCGGTGCATTGGCTGTGGAAAGAGAGGCTTTTTCACAAAAAATTACAGACACTATAAAATCAATGCCCAATATTAATATTGTCTGTGAGGAATATAAAGAAATAGATATCAACGCCCCGACAATTATAGCGACAGGTCCGCTTACTACAGGTGATTTGGCTAATAGTCTAAAAAATCTGACAGACGGCGAGCATCTTTATTTTTTTGATTCAGCCGCACCCATAGTAACTGCTGAGAGCATAGACTATGACAATGCGTTTTGGGGCAGCAGATACCAAAAAGGCGGAGATGACTATCTCAACTGCCCTATGAATAAAGAGCAGTACGAGCTTTTTTGGAATGAGCTGGTTAATTCAGCTTGTGTTGAATTAAAAGGCTTTGAGGGAAAAGAAGTTTTTGAAGGCTGTATGCCCATAGAAGTTATGGCAAAACGCGGCATTGATACATTGAGATTTGGACCTTTAAAACCTGTAGGACTTAAAGACAAAGATGGCAATCGTCCTTATGCTGTTGTTCAGTTAAGAGCAGAAAATAACGAAAAGACATTGTTTAACCTTGTAGGATTTCAGACCAATCTCAAGTTCGGTGAACAAAAAAGGGTATTTTCTTTGATCCCCGCTTTGAAAAATGCGGAGTTTGTAAGATATGGAGTAATGCACCGCAACACTTATATAAATGCGCCCAAATGTCTTAATAAATTTTTTCAATTAAAAAAATATCCCAATATCTTTATAGCAGGGCAGTTAAGCGGTGTGGAAGGCTATGTCGAAAGTACGGCTTCTGGTCTTATTGCTGCTATTAATATGTATAAATATATTAACGACCAAAGTATGACAGAAGTACCCAAATACTCTATGATAGGCGCGCTTATAGATTATATAACTACGGAAAGAAAAGATTTTCAGCCAATGAACGCTAATTTTGGAATAATGCCGCCTTTGGACACAAGGTTCAAAAACAAGCAAGAGAGATATGAGCAGTATTCTATAAGGGCGTTAGACGAAATAAAAAGATATAAATTATCAATATTGTGAAGATAACGAGATATAACTAATTATGAATTGATTTAAAATTTGATTATGATAAAATTAAATAAATAACTTTTATCCAATCAATTTATAAAGAAGAGGTAAGATATGGATGCATTAAAGGGAACGACCATAGTAGCTGTTAGAAAAGACGGTAAAACCGCTATTGCAGGCGATGGTCAAGTTACAAGCGGACAAAGCGTAGTACTGAAGAACAATGCCGTTAAGGTAAGAAGATTATATGATGATAAGGTTGTAATAGGTTTTGCAGGTACGGTTGCAGATGCATTTACTTTGTCAGACAAGTTTGAAGAAATGCTTCAAAAATACAGCGGCAACCTCATGAGAAGTGCCGTAGAACTTGCAAAATTGTGGCGTAGCGACAAGGTGCTAAGAAAACTTGAAGCAATGATGATTGTGGCAGACGCAAACAATCTTTTTATTGTAAGCGGTATGGGAGATGTCATAGATCCTGAAGATGGTGTTTGTGCGATAGGTTCTGGCGGTAATTATGCATTGGCGGCAGCAAGAGCATTGGTAAAGAATACCAATTTGAGTGCAAAAGAAATAGCGCTGAAATCCATTGAAATAGCAGGCGACATCTGCGTATTTACCAACAAGAATATTACAGTGGAGGAAGTCTAATCTATGAATATGACACCTAAGCAAATAGTAGCCGAATTAGACAGATATATAATAGGACAGCACAATGCTAAGCGCGCAGTTGCTGTTGCTTTGAGAAATAGATACAGAAGAAGCATGCTAAGCCCTGAACAAAGGGACGAAATAACTCCTAAGAATATTATTATGAAAGGACCTACAGGCGTGGGAAAGACAGAAATAGCCCGCCGTCTTGCTAAGCTTGTCAAAGCTCCCTTTATCAAGGTTGAAGCTACCAAGTTTACAGAAGTAGGTTATGTCGGCAGAGATGTCGAATCTATGGTAAGGGATTTGGCTGAAGTTGCGGTAAGACTTGTCAAGGAAGAAAAGTTCCAAGAAGTTGAAAAAAAGGCAAAAGACATTGCCGAAAGAAAGGTTGCGGAAGCAATATATAACGAAAGGAAAAAAGGCAACGAATCTCCCGA
>DATCJR010000107.1 GCA_036562685.1 Clostridia bacterium
TCTATGGAGTTTGTGGGCGACGGACTAAAATATCTGTCTATTGATGACCGCTTTACCATAGCCAATATGGCAATTGAAGCAGGCGCAAAAAACGGAATTTTCCCTGTGGATGATATAACCAGAAAATACATAAAAAATAGATTTAAACGCACGCCTGTAGAATATACCGCTGATGAAGATGCTGCGTATGAACAGGTTATAGAAGTCGACCTTTCGGCACTCAAGCCTACAGTAGCTTTCCCTCATTTGCCTTCTAACACACGCACAATCGATAACTGCGGTGATGTTGCAATTGATCAGGTTGTTATTGGTTCTTGTACCAATGGCAGACTGTCTGATCTAAAAATTGCAGCACAAATAATGAAAGGTAAAAAAGTTGCCAAAGGTGTGCGCGTAATTGTTATTCCTGCTACCAATCAAATATACATGGAAGCAATGAAAAAAGGCTATCTTGAAATATTTATGAACGCTGGCGCAATAGTTTCTACTCCTACCTGCGGTCCTTGCCTTGGCGGACATATGGGAATATTGGCCGAAGGCGAAAGAGCAGTTGCAACAACCAACCGTAACTTTGTAGGCAGAATGGGACACCCAAAATCTGAAGTTTATCTAGCCTCACCTTATATTGCTGCTGCAAGCGCAATAACAGGCAAAATTTCTTCACCCGAAAATCTATAACAGGAGCATAAAATGAAAAAAGGAAAGGTTTTTAAATACGGCGACAATGTAGATACCGATGTTATAATTCCCGCAAGGTATCTTAATACATCTATACCCAGCGAACTTGCTTCTCATTGCATGGAAGATATAGATAAGGATTTTGCATCCAAAGTAAGCGAAGGCGACATAATAGTAGCCGGCAACAATTTTGGATGCGGTTCATCAAGAGAGCATGCGCCTATCGCAATCAAAGCAAGCGGTGTTGCATGCGTAATCGCTAACACTTTTGCACGAATTTTCTACCGCAATGCTATTAATATAGGCTTGCCTATTTTGGAATGTCCCGAGGCGGTAAAAGAAATCAACGCTGGCGACAGTGTAAGCGTTGATCTTGCTGCCGGCACCATAACCAATCATACTTCAGGCAAGGTTTATAAAACACATCCTTTTCCCGAAAGTATTCAAGAAATTATTAATAACGGCGGATTATTAAACAAATTAAAGAAGGCGAAAAATGACTGAATACAAAATTGCAGTGATTGACGGCGACGGTATTGGTCCCGAAATAGTTAGTCAAGCGATCAAGGTTTTGAAAAAAGTTGAGACTTTAAGCAATAATAAGTTTACATTTACCCATGTCCTGATGGGCGGATGTGCTATTGATAAATGCGGCGAGCCTTTGCCCCAAGAAACAATTGATATCTGCCTAAAATCAAATGCTGTATTACTAGGCGCAGTCGGCGGTCCGAAATGGGATACATTGCCCGGACACTTGAGACCTGAAAAAGGTCTTTTAGGAATCAGAAGTGCTTTAGGGTTGTACGCTAATATAAGACCTGCTGTTTTATATCAGCCTTTGATTGACGCTTGCCCTTTGAGAAAAGACATTGCTCAAAAAGGCATTGATCTAGTCGTTGTGCGCGAGCTTACAGGCGGAATGTATTTTGGCGAACGCGGAATAACCGATGACGGTAAAACAGCTTTTGATACCGAAAAATACAGCGAATATGAAATAGAAAGAATAGCGTGCATCGGCTTTGAAATGGCAAAAAGTCGCAGAAAAAATGTCATAAGCATTGACAAAGCCAATGTTTTGGAAAGTTCAAGACTTTGGAGAAAAGTAGTAGAAAAAGTAGCCAAAGAATACCCCGACATTACATTTTCTAACATGCTGGTGGATAACGCGGCTATGCAGTTAGTAAAAAATCCTTCGCAGTTTGATGTAATAATCACATCCAATATGTTTGGCGATATTTTGTCCGATGAAGCGTCTATGATTACAGGCTCTATCGGAATGCTTCCCTCTTCCAGCTTAGGAAAAACCAAGCTTGGACTATATGAACCTATTCATGGTTCGGCTCCTGATATTGCAGGCAAAGATATAGCAAACCCTATAGCAACTATACTTTCGGTTGCTATGATGTTAAGGTCTTCAATAGATATGCCGGAATATGCCCAAAAAATCGAAAACGCAATAAACGCTGTATTGGAAAGCGGTTATCGTACAGCCGATATTATGAGCGAAGGCAAAACGCTTGTAGGCTGCAACAAAATGGGTGACCTTATAGCAGATGCAATCAATTAAAAAATAAAAAATTAGCCCTCATTAATGAGGGCTTTTTTGTTATATCCAATCGTTTTTATTCTTTTTTCTGACATAGATGATTTTGATGTTGCCTTCCCCTGCGCGTTCATTTATTTCTATATCAGGAATATCCTTTATCATATATGAAAATTTATCATAGCCGTAGTTTCTGTTATCAAAGTCTGAATGCAGCTTGACTAATCGGTTTTTGAGCTCGCTGAGGTTTAGCCATTCTTCATCGGTATCTTCTATCAGTATTTTGTAGATATCGCGTATAATTTCGGGATCAATACTTCTCTTTTGTTTTGCTCTGGACTTCAATTCTTTTTCAGGCTTTTTGTTTTTGTCCGACTTTTCTTCTTCTTTGGTAGCATCATATATCAGATCAAGGCTGATAAATTTATCGCTTACCTTTCTCAACGACTTAGGCGTTTTTTCTTCGCCCATAGTTATAACAAACATTCCAGATTCACGAAGGCGCGCTATCAGCTTGGTAAAATCGCTGTCGCTTGACACTATACAAAATCCGCCTACGCTTCCGCTGTACAAAATATCCATCGCGTCAATTATAAGGGCGGAATCCGCAGAGTTCTTACCGACTGCGTTGTTAAATTGCTGTATAGGCATAAGAGCATTGTCTAATAAAACACTTTTCCAACCTTCCATGCTAGGCTTGGTAAAATCTCCGTAAACCCTTTTGTAAGTTACTATTCCATATACGGACAATTCGTCCAATATGGTCTTCATATATCTATAAGAAACATTTTCTCCGTCTATAAGCAATGCTATTTTTATGTCGTCAGGCATAAAATCTCCTAAACTTTTTATTTTTACATATTATCAATCAGCATAATGCAGATTAACATTTATAATTAACATTATATCATATATAAATTTTAAGTAATTAAGCAAAAAGGCATCCAATTAGATGCCTTTTTAATTACATTGCAGGTAAGTTATTAATAAATTCAATAATTTGGTCTAACGTCATATTAGCAATTTCACTTCTAGGAGCTGTGGTTATCAAACCTTTGTCATAAAGTGTCTGCATAGTTGTTTCTGTAATAACCTTTTGAATTGCGTCAGGTACCTCGTCCAAAGGTGTATCCGAATCAATCAAGCTCAAAATACCAGAATTGGAAGCGGGATATAAATCGCCAAAAGTAAAGGTATTGATTGCGCTTTCTATTTCGGTAACTTTCCAATATTCTCCTAAAGAGTTTTGTGCTCTAAGTTTTAAAATCAATCTTCCTGTTACGCTGTTTGAATTTGCAGGCTCGTCCAAAATATCAGAAAAAGTAAGGTTATTGAACACTGTATTAAGTTCAGTAGATAAATTGTTAAGCGATGCATTGGTCGCCCATATCTTGTTAAGAATATTGACTCCCATGCCTGTACCAGTAGGCTGTTCTAAAATATCCTGTATGGTAAGAGCGGCAGGCAGATCATTAAGTAGAGCATTAAATTCGCCTAACGTATAAGCTTTTTGATTGCCAAAGCCGTCATCATGAGTCAATGTGCGTATTTTATTTATCAGGCTTGTTGTTACAAAATCAGCTCCGCTTGCAGGCGCATCAATAATTTCGTTTATATAAATGTTGTTCAATGTATTAGAAACATTGGTTGACAGCTGAGTAATGTTTGAATTGGTGTCAAAAATCTTTTGCATTAAAGTTTTGGTTATACCATTCAAAGACGAGTCTTGTGACGGATCAGTCATAACATCTTGAATAGTAAGCGATGACGGCAATTTAGTCATAAGCTGGTTAATGTCTTTTAGTCTATACCAGTCAGGATCTCCTTCTGATATTACTTCTTCGCCTGTAGGAACAGCGGTTGTTCCGTCAGTCTTAAGATAGCGTATTTTATTGATAATGTTTTTTGTGACCTGATCAGTAGAATCATCGGGCGCGTCAATAATCTTATAAATATACAAGTTATCGATTTCATCGTCCAAATCTTTTATCAGCACATCATCTCCAACACTAATGATTTCGGGCAAACTAACTCCAAACACATTTCTTAAGTCTTTTACTGTCAAATTATCGGCATACTTGCTTATACCGTTTTCTCCTTGAATAGTATAAGTTCTCAAGCTCCAAAGCAAAGCCTCGGCGTTTTGAGGCAATTCTCCAGCGTAATTTTCGGGATAATTTTCAAAATCACTGTAAGGCTCACCCAAAATATTACCTATCTTTACTTCATATAAGATATTATCAGACATATTATTGACGGTATATCCTCTAATTGCCCAAAGCAGCGCTGTAGCACCCTCGGGAGCCTTTGATGAAGTATTGCTAAAATCATCATAGGGCGAACCCAAAAGACTGCCGATTTTTACTTCTTCTACTATTTTGGTAGAAGCACTCTTTAATGTATAATTTCTAAGCACCCACAATAATGCAGTAGTGCCTTCGGGCGCAGCA
>DATCJR010000108.1 GCA_036562685.1 Clostridia bacterium
GAAGGATGAATATTAATAATTTTGTTAGGATATTTTGATATGATTTCTTTGGTCAAAATTCCTAGATACCCTGCCAAAATTATATAATCAATGTGATATTCATCTAAAACCTCTATAATTTTTTTATCACGTTCAACAGCATTATTGAAATCTTTTAACAACAATTCGACGACAGGTATATTTCTTGATTTTGCCCTAATACTTGCGCCTGTGTTTTTTGCCGAAGTGATTAACAAGACGACTTCACCGTTAATCTTGCCTTGGTCTATATCGTCCAAAATCGCTTGCATATTGGTACCGTTGCCCGAAGCAAACACGCACAAGCGTTTTTTCATAATCTTATTCCCTGACCTTTTATGGTATGACCTATAATATAAGCTGTCTCTCCCAGCTTTTGGGCACAGTCTACAACTTCATTTGCAATATCTTTTGACACGCAAAGCACCATACCTATACCCATATTAAAGGTATTAAAGATCTCTTCTTTTTTCATTCCGCTTTTTTCCCATAAAAGCTTGAAAATAGGCGGTATCTCAAAAGAATTTATATCAATCTCGGCACCTATATTTTCAGGAAAAATTCTTGGAATATTTTCTATAAAACCGCCGCCAGTTATATGAGCGATGCCTTTTATATGGTAATGTTTGATTAATTCTAAAATTGTCTTAACATAAATGCGTGTAGGGGTTAACAATACTTCGCCGAGTGTCGCATTAAGTTCGGGATATACTTTTTCTAACGCTTCTTTATCTTCGCCTAATAATTTTCGCACCAAAGAATAACCGTTGCTGTGGATTCCGCTAGAACTAAATCCGATCAAAACATCGCCTTCGACTATGTCTTGTCCAGTTATTAATTGATTGCGGTTAACCAGACCTGTGCAAAATCCAGCAAGGTCATACTCGCCCTCTTGATAAAATCCGGGCATCTCTGCTGTTTCTCCGCCTATCAAAGCACAGCCTGATTGCCTGCAGCCTTCTGCAATACCGCCTACAATTTCGGCGGCAACTTCAGGTTTTAGTCTTCCGCATGCAAGATAGTCCAAAAATATAAGAGGCTTTGCGCCTTGGCATACGATATCGTTTACGCACATTGCTACGCAATCGATTCCAATGGTATCGTGTTTATCAAGCAAAAACGCATATTTTAGCTTGGTACCCACTCCGTCTGTTCCGCTCACCAAAACAGGATCGGTCAAATCTTCTGAAGCTAGCGAATACATACCGCCAAAACTGCCCAAGTCTCCCAAAACATTTTGGTTGTATGTTGTTTTGGTGTGTTTTTTCATCAACTCAACTGCTTTATATCCGCGTGTTACATCAACACCTGCATCTTTATATGTAATTGACATCTTAACTCCTACAAACTTTTATGCACCCATAAGGCGATGCAAAATTTCCTGATATGCTTCTTCTACATGTCCCAAATCCCTTCTAAATCTGTCTTTATCCAGCTTTTCGCCTGTTCTTGAATCCCAAAAACGACAGGTATCGGGTGAAATCTCATCAGCCAATATAATCTTGCCATTAAATCTTCCAAATTCAAGCTTAAAATCAATAAGTTCAATGTTCATAGTTTTTAGATATTGAGTCAAAATATCGTTAATCTTAAAAGAATATTCTGCTATCGTTTTGAGTTCTTCATCTGTCGCTAAGCTCATAGCCTTTATATGATAATCATTAATCATTGGATCGCCAAGCTCGTCATTTTTGTAGCAATATTCTAAAACGGTAGAATTCAGCTTTGTTCCTTCGGGAATTCCAAGTCTTTTGGAAAGTGAGCCTGCGGCTATATTTCTTACTATAACTTCAACAGGAACAATCTGTACTTTTTTTACCAGTGTTTCTCTGTCGGAAATTTCTTGTTCGTAATGTGTAGGGATACCTTTTGATTCCAATAATTTGAACAAATGATTGCTTACCTTATTGTTTACGACGCCCTTGCCTATTATCGTGCCTTTTTTTATTCCGTTAAATGCTGTGGCATCGTCTTTGTAATCGACTAATACAATGTCGGGATTGTCTGTACTAAAAACCTTCTTTGCTTTACCCTCGTAAATCATTTCAAGTTTCATAATTTCTCCTTTAAATAAAAAACGACCCTACAATTTTAGGGTCAATTATTTTTTAGTTCTTGGTTTAACAAAATGTCGTCGTTAACGACTTTTTGCTTCATCTCTTCTTTGAATGTCGATAGCATCTTCTGTATATGAGGATATTTTATACCCAAAATTTGAGCCGCCAAAATTGCGGCGTTTTCGGCTCCGTTAACCGCAACCGTCGCAACAGGAACACCCGAAGGCATCTGCACTGTCGATAACAAGCTGTCAAGTCCTGAAAATGTCGAGGACAAAATAGGTATTGCTATTACGGGCAATGTTGTATATGCAGCAACAACACCAGCTAGATGCGCCGCTTTACCTGCAGCACAAATAATAGCTTCAAAGCCGTTATCTATTGCAGATTGTGAAAATTCTTTTGCAATATCGGGAGTTCTGTGAGCTGAGATGATACGAACTTCGTAATCAATTTTGAAATGTTTGAGGGATTCAACAGCAGGTTGAACAATAGAAAAATCTGATTTGCTTCCCATCAAAATAGCTACCTTGGGCATATCCTAACCTCAATTCCAATAGTTTTTGATGTTACAGCTATATAATATCAAACTGTTAAAATATAGTCAAACCATACAAGGCTATTACTATTAATTTTTATAACAAGGCGCTAAAGTTTTTGAGTTTTTTTGAAGATGCATTGACCGCAACATAACACACTCCGTTTTGGTCAAAATCTATATCAACTGTCAAATTGTTTATATCCATATAATTATTAAAAAGCAAAATCAAATCGCTTTTCAAAACCTCGCCTAACCGCACAGATGAAGGATTTACTTTATCCACGGTCAATACTCTTTTGAGCCTTTGAACAGCCAATTCTTTTTTTTGTTTGCTCATCATCTTTAAACCATCCTTTTTAGATTTCGCCTTATTTTTCCTAT
>DATCJR010000109.1 GCA_036562685.1 Clostridia bacterium
AAAGGACCTGCCGTTACCAGATATGAACTGCAAATGCCGCCTGGAATTTCTGTTAGAAAGATAGCAGATAAAGCTGATGATATAGCTTATTCTATGGCATCAAACGGAAAAGTGCGTATAGAAACACCTATTCCTGGCAAACAAGCAGTAGGTATTGAAATACCTAACAATACTATAGAAGTAGTATCTTTAAGAGAACTGATTGAATCAAGAGAATTTAATATGCACAGTTCTCCGCTTGCGTTTGCTTTGGGCAAGGATATTGCAGGAAAAAACATTTTTACAGACCTTGCCAAAATGCCGCATTTATTGGTAGCAGGTGCAACCAATTCAGGTAAATCATCTTGTCTTAACGCCTTGATAACCAGTATTATATACAGATCGTCACCTTTGGATGTAAGGTTTATATTGGTTGACCCTAAAAGGGTAGAATTTACCAGCTATACTGGTTTGCCGCATCTATTGTTAGAACATCCGATTACTGAGCCGGAGCAGGCGCTTAATGCCTTTGAATGGGCAATAGAAGAATCTGAAAAGAGATTTGAATTGTTTGTTTCATATAAAGTTAGAGATATAAGTGACTTTAACAATATGTCCGTTGTAAAAAATGGAGATGTTCAGAAGTTGCCTTATATAGTCATTGTTGTGGACGAATTAGCTGATCTTATGTCTCAAGCAAAACGTGATTTTGAAGATAAAATTCGTTCCATTGCTCAAAAATCGCGTGCTGCAGGCATACATCTAGTTCTGGCAACACAGCGACCTTCAGTAGATGTCATTACAGGTACAATAAAAGCCAATTTGCCTTCAAGAATAGCATTTTCTGTTACTTCGTTTGCCGATTCGAAAACCATATTGGATCAAGGCGGAGCAGAAAAATTGCTTGGAAGAGGAGATATGCTTTATGCACCCGTCGATAAGCCCGAGCCGTTTAGAGTACAGGGTGCGTATGTAACCAATGATGAAGTATATGATGTAGTTAACTTTATAAAAGAAAATAATGAATCATTCTTTGATAAAGAATTAGAAGAAAGGATATTAAAAAATAACGAACAGGAAACAAACGATGGAGTAACCGTAGCTAATTTTATTGATGATGCTGATCCCAATCTTCCTAACATCATGAGAATGTTCTTGGAACTAGGACAGGCATCAACTACATTAATTCAAAGAAGATTCCGCTACGGATACGCCAAAGCTGCAAGAATTATGGATCAGTTGGAGTTAAAAAAATATATATCGGCTTTTGACGGAACCAATAAGCCCAGAAAAGTTTTAATGACCCCTGAACAGTTTGAAGAAGAATTTGGCGAGCCATTTGATTTGCAAGAAGATAAAGACAAATGAAAACAATTGGAATTATATCATTAGGGTGTGACAAAAACAGAGTGGATACCGAAAAAATGCTAGGATATTTAACGGGTTCTGCTTTTGAAATTACTGATAATATTCAGGATGCTGAAATCATAATTATCAATACTTGTGCTTTTATAGAAAAGGCGCGTAAAGAATCTATTGATACGATTTTAGACGCCATACAGTTAAAAGAAAATAAGTGCGAAAAGATTATTGTAAGCGGCTGTTTGAGCCAAAAATATCTAAATGAACTAAAAAAAGATTTGCCCGAAGTTGATGCTTTTATAGGCACTTCTAATTATTCGGATATAGTCAACATTATCAATCGTCTATATAACGGCGAACAGTATTACAGTACAGTTCCCATAGATCAGGACACAACAAATAGAGTGCTTACAACGCCGGGGCATTATGCTTACCTTAAGATTGCAGACGGATGTGATAATCGCTGCACTTTTTGTGCTATTCCGGATATTAGAGGTCATTATCGTTCGAGAGAAAAAGAGCATATTTTGCAAGAAGCGCAAGATCTTGCTGATATGGGTGTAAAAGAAATTCTTTTGGTGGCTCAAGATACAGGCAGATATGGTACTGATATTTATAAAAACTATAATATCGTAAGTTTATTGTCTGATCTTACCAAAATTGACGGTATCGAATGGATAAGACTTTTATATTGCTACCCTGAAACAATAACTGATGAATTGCTTGATCTTATTGTAAAAGAACCCAAGATTTGCAATTATCTTGATATTCCGCTTCAGCATGTAGACGATACAATATTAAGAAGAATGAATCGTCATATAACAGAACAGGGCGTAAAAGACCTTATCAAAAGAATAAGGGCTGCTGGAGATATAAGCATTAGAAGTTCGTTTATTTTAGGATTTCCTCAAGAAACTGATGAGCAGTTTGAAAAGTTGTTAAAGTTTTTGGAAGAATATAAACTTGACAATGTAGGGTTCTTCACTTATTCGAAAGAAGAGGGAACTCCTGCGTCTAGAATGAGCGGACAAATACCTTCTAAAATAAAAAATCAAAGACTGAAAGCAGCAGCTGCCGTTCAACAAAAGGTTGTAATTGAAAATAATAAGAAATATCTCAATAAAACTTTAAAGGTTTTGTATGAGGGTATTGATTATAAGAAAAAGTTGTTTTACGGAAGAACGCAATATAATGCACCTGATGTAGATACTACTGTTTATTTCACTGGTAATTTTGCTGATATAGGTAATTTTTATAATGTTAAGATAACTGACATTTTAACTTATGATCTAAAAGGAGAAATGCAATGAATTTGCCCAATAAATTGACTATTGTAAGAATTTGTCTAGTACCTGTTGTTATTGCACTATTTTTGCTTGATGCTGTAATACCTTATGCAAGGCTCTGGGCTACTTTGGTCTTTATTCTTGCGGCAATTACAGATTTTGCTGACGGTTATATAGCTAGAAAATATAACTTGATTACCACTTTGGGAAAATTTTTGGATTCGATTGCAGATAAAATATTGGTTTCATCATCTTTAATTTTGATTATTCTCGCAGCTCCCGAAACATACGGAATTAACATTATAATAGCAATAAGCGTAATAATCATTTTGATAAGGGATTTGATTGTTAATACAATAAGAATGCTTGCTGCATCCAAAAATTTCATTATGGCTGCAGATATGTCTGGAAAAGCCAAAACTGCATTACAAACCGTAGCAATTCCTATTATTATGAGTGCTCAGGATGTGGGACAACTTTTGAATTTTAATTATATGTATATGTATGCTGTTGGCTTGGTTTTGTTTTTGATTTCTATTGGATTGACAGTTTATTCTGGAATACATTATTTTCAAAAAGGCAGAGCAGTCATAAAAGAAGATTAGTTTGCTGAAAAGCTAGAAAACCCTTTACAAACACAACCAAAAGCTGTATTCTTATAATATAAACATATATTTATTTTGGTTTTAAAAAGGTAAATAATGAAAGTATCTATTTTGGCTTTGCAATATACACAACATGTTGATTGTGAACAGCAGTTTTCACAGTTAATTGATTTGCTGACCAAAAATGGTATTGAAGTTAATTCAGTAACTAAGGCAAAGTTTTTTGAAGATGATTTTCTTATTTATTTGAAATACCTTAGTTCTATATCGTCTTATATTATCATATTAAATGCTGACAATAAGACCAAGCAAATTTTGGGCGCAAATGAAGCCGATATTTATATCTCATATAATTCTAGCGAAGTTGTTTTTATTGATACTCAAAACGGTATTTCTTTGTTTGAAAACATGGTTTTGCCTGTCATATTGTCCAAATCAATTACTCACAGATACAAGCACATTTTGAGAACTT
The DNA here is from genome assembly GCA_036562685.1 of Clostridia bacterium. Lineage (NCBI taxonomy): Bacteria > Bacillati > Bacillota > Clostridia > Clostridia bacterium. The sequence continues at coordinate 3,705 of DATCJR010000109.1, forward strand.
ATGGTATTAATGCATTGCAGGCGAAAGAATTAATAAAAGACATATCTCGCGCAAAAGCTCGTGTTAGTATAGAGTTTATTGAAACTCGTTCTTTATGTGATATTGAAATAGGCTATACAGACAATATGTCAGGTATTGAAGTTATTAATATAGTCAATCAAATTAAAGAAGCTTTGAAAGACTACATTTATGCTGAAGGCAATACAAGTTTGAGTCAAAAAGCATTTGAATTATTACGTGAAAAGGGCAGAAAAATTTCTATAGCAGAATCATATACAGGCGGAACAATTGCATCTCAATTAGTAAATAATGCAGGTGCAAGCACTGTTTTGTATGAAGGATTGGTAACTTATACTGACCGTGCAAAAGTGCTAAGACTTGATGTTCAAAAAGGCGTGATTGAAAAAGAAGGCGCTGTAAGCAGCGAAACGGCTTATCAGATGGCGGCTGGATTGATTAATGCAGGTGCAGATATAGCATTGGCTACAACAGGGTTTGCAGGTCCTGAAGGGGATCAAGTGGGCTTGTGCTATTTGGCATTGGGAGATAAAAACCGTATTCATATATTTGAAAATCATTTTTCTGGAAACCGTGCTGATATTATTTTACAGGGCTGTGATAATGCATTTTTCAAATTGATAAAATATCTTAATGCTTCAAACGATTAATAATTTTTTTATATATTACTTTTTTATACTACGACATTGAAGGAGAAAATAATAAATGGATGAAAATAAAAAGAAGGCGTTAGAACAAGTCATTACTCAAATTGAAAAGCAATTTGGTAAAGGTTCAATAATGAAATTCAACGAAAAAGTCAATACGCCTATTGAAACAATTTCTACAGGTTGTTTGTCTTTGGATTTTGCAACAGGTATAGGGGGATTGCCTAGAGGAAGAATTATTGAAATATACGGACCTGAATCTTCTGGTAAGACTACTGTTTCATTGCATGTTATCGCTGAAGCACAGAAAAAAGGTGGAACTGCTGCATTTATTGATGCTGAACATGCGTTGGATCCTCTTTATGCAAAAAATCTAGGTGTTGACCTTGAGAATCTTTACATATCTCAGCCTGATAACGGCGAACAGGCACTTGATATAGCTGAAAGTCTTGTCAATAGCGGTGCCTTGGATGTAATAGTCATTGACTCCGTGGCAGCTCTTACTCCAAAAGCCGAAATTGAAGGCGAAATGGGCGACAACTACATAGGACTTCAGGCGCGTCTTATGTCTAAGGCGTTGAGAAAATTGGCAGCAAACATAAATCGTACCAAGACATGTATGATATTTATTAATCAGCTGCGTGAAAAGGTAGGAGTAATGTTTGGTTCGCCAGAAGTAACTTCGGGCGGCAAGGCTTTGAAATTCTTTGCAAGCATTAGAATTGATGTAAGAAAAGTAGAAACATTGAAAGACGGAAGCGATATGATAGGAAGTCATACAAAAGCTAAGATTGTTAAAAATAAGCTGGCACCTCCTTTCAAGCAGGCTGAATTTGATATCATATACGGTGAAGGAATATCTAATGAAAGCTGTATACTTGACTATGCAATTGAATTTGGAATTGTAGAAAAGAGCGGTTCGTGGTTTAGCTACAATGGCGAAAAAATTGGTCAAGGAAAAGACAACGCGCGCAAATTTCTTGTTGATAATTCTGAAATATGCAAGGAAATTGAAGCAAAAGTTAAGGAATACGTTGCAAATAACAAAAACGCTTTGTCAATGTAAAAAGCAAGTTGACATTTGATTTTTTATTGGATAAAATAAACTCAATGCATTTGATTTATTAAAATAAATTTGATTAATTCTTATAAGTCATATACGCATATTGAAAATTGAATAGGAGGTAAAAAATGAACGGCAATTTGCTGATCATTTTGTTGGCTAGTATTCCTAAAACCGTTCTTTTGATAGTTTTACCTATCGCTGCATTGTTGATAGGACTTGGAGTAGGTTATATAATAAATGCTCAAATAGTTAAAAGCAAAATCGGCAGCGCAACAGCGACTGCTGACAAAATTATCAAAGACGCTAATATGGAAGCCAAGACAATCAAAAAGGAAGCAATTTTAGAAGCTAAAGAAGAAGTTCACAAATTGCGGACCGATTTTGATAAAGAAGTAAAAGAAAGACGCAACGAAATTCAAAGAACAGAAAGCCGAATAATACAAAAGGAAGAATACCTTGATAAGAAAAAAGAAACTATAGAAAGAAAACTAGAATCTTTAGAACAAACGAGTAGAAATTTGGCTTTAAAAGAACAAGAGCTAGAACAAGAAAAACAGAAATTGAAAGAATCTGAGGCGGAGATTACCAAGGAACTAGAGAAAGTTGCCTCAATGAGCAGAGACGAAGCAAAAGCTTTATTGATATCCCAATTTGAAGATGAGGCCAAAAAAGATGCAGCAGTAATTGTAAGGAATATCGAGCAAACAGCCAAAGAAGAGGCAGACAAAAAAGCCAGAAATATTATTAGTCTTGCTATTCAAAAATGTGCTGTAGAACATACTGCTGAAATTACCGTGTCAGTCGTGCCTTTACCCAATGATGAAATGAAAGGTAGAATAATTGGGCGAGAAGGCCGAAACATTAGAGCGTTAGAAAGTGCAACCGGAATTGATTTGATTATAGACGATACTCCCGAAGCAGTTATTTTATCAGGTTTTGACCCTGTAAGAAGAGAAATAGCCCGTATTGCTTTGGAAAAGCTTATAGCAGATGGAAGAATTCATCCTGCAAGAATAGAAGAAGTTGTTGAAAAAGTAAAGAAAGACGTTGATAATCAGATAAAAGAAGCTGGCGAAAATGCCATGTTTGAAACAGGAGTTTACGGACTGCATCCTGAACTGGTAAAACTTGTTGGACGATTAAAGTTCCGTACAAGTTATGGTCAAAACATTTTGAAACATTCAATTGAAGTATCCCATTTGGCAGGAGTTATTGCTTCAGAACTTGGATTGGATGTTGCTTTGTGTAAGCGTGCAGGACTTTTGCACGATATAGGAAAAGCAGTTGATCATGAAGTTGAAGGAACGCATATTTCAATAGGTGTTGAGTTAGCTAAAAAATTCAAAGAAAACAAAGATGTAATACATTGTATAGCAGCTCATCACAATGACATTGAGCCTGAAACAGCAGAAGCTGTTATAATTCAAGCAGCAGACGCAATTTCAGGTGCACGCCCTGGAGCAAGACGTGAGTCTATTGAAACTTACGTAAAAAGGCTTGAAAAGTTGGAAGAAATTGCTAATTCTTTTGCCGGAGTCGAAAAATCTTTTGCTATACAAGCTGGTAGAGAAGTAAGAATTATGGTAAAACCTGAAGAGGTTGATGATAGTTCTACAGTCTTTATCGCTAAGGAAATAGCAAAGAAAATTGAAAATGAACTTGAATATCCAGGACAAATTAAAGTCAATGTTATAAGAGAACTTAGAAGCACTGAATACGCAAAGTAATTTTAAACGGCACAAGTATAAATACTTGCGCCGTTTTTTTATGATTTTTTAGAACTTATTTTCTTATAAAGACTTTATAAGACCTTAGCTTGTTTAATTTCAACTAAATCTTTTTAAGACCTTGAAAATAATCAAGGTCTTTTTTTATATTACGCTTTCAAAGCACATATTTTTTTAATCTATTTAATATATATTTAAAGATAATTCTTAAGGACAAGTTATGATAGACAATATTTTACCAGAATATTTGGTTGATATTTTGAAAAACAAATTAAATTATGAGTATGTCTATGAAATCAGAATTAGGAGCGGCTTGCCTATATGTATTAATTATGGCGGTAGATATTATTATTTGAATCCTGACGGCATAGGCGGGCGTGAAGGCGGAAGTATAGTCACGGATAGAAAGATGCTGGAGGCTATTATTTATAAGGCAGCAGATTATTCAATGTATGCTGTAAATAACCAGTTGAAACACTCTTATATAACGGTTAGAGGAGGCATCAGGATAGGAATTTGCGGCGAACTTGTAATAGAGGACGACGCTATAAAAAGCGTCAAAAATTTTACTTCACTTATTATAAGAATACCTCACGAAGTAAATGACTGCGCGTTGTCAGCTTATCCCTTTTTGGCGCAAGACACAATATATAATACATTAATAATATCGCCGCCAGGAGGAGGAAAAACTACATTTTTGCGTGATCTGGCAAGGCTTATTTCTCAAGGTCAAAACATTTTAAACACTTTGATAATAGACGAAAGATACGAAATTGCATCGTGTTATAACGGATTACCCCAACTAAATGTCGGAGAGTTTACTGATGTCATCAGCAATTGTTCAAAAAGATATGGATTTGAACAAGGAATCAGGGCAATGAAACCAGATATTATCATTACTGATGAATTGGCTAATCAAAGCGATCTTGATGCAGTTACTTATGCGGTTGGTTGTGGTGTTAAAGTTATTGCTTCTGTTCATGCTTATGACCACTTGGATTTGCTGGATAAACCTGGTTTTGACAGCATTTTAAAAAAAAGGCTTTTTGAAAGATTTGTAGTGTTGTCTAATAGAAAAGGGCCGGGCACTTACGAAGGTATTTTTGATTCTAACTTTAATAATATGTACATAACGTAAGGATAGCTTATGTTGATTAAGATATTAGGGTTTGTATTGCTGACTGGGGCAGGAGCTTTATTGGGATACAGACAAAGCCAGCATTACAAAAAAAGAGAACAGTTATTGAGCGAGGTTGTAAGGCTGTGTGATAGCATGATAAATGACATAACATACTTTCAACCTACCTTGTCGCAAATGCTAAAAAGTCGTTTTGATACTTTTCCGATGCTTGGCAATATGCTGGAAAGATATATCGCATTATTAGATAACAAAATTACAATTGACCATGATGTCTTGCTAGCACATGTTCCGAAAGAAAAGTTTAATGACGAAGAATATATGCTGTTTATTCAATTACTAGATATTTTGGGCAAAAGTGATTCATTAACTCAACGCGGCGGTATTTTGAGTTTGAAAGAGGCGTTTTTGATAAAACAAAATACGGCCATAGAAGAAAGCAAAAAATACGGCAATTTATTTTTTAAGCTTGGAGTTTTGGGAGGCTTGGCGGCAGGAGTGATAGTTTTGTAATGTTAATAATCAAGGATTCAAATTATGCAGATAGGTATTGAAATAATTTTTAGAATAGCTGCGATAGGAATTTTGACAGCGGTAGTAACGCAGATTTTAAAAAAAGCAGACAAAGACGAGATCGCGACATTAGTTACTCTTGCGGGGCTTGTTATAGTATTGCTTATGGTTATAAATATGATAAGTCAGCTTTTTGATGCGGTAAAACAACTATTTAATCTATATAAGGTCTGCAAGACGATATGGACATAATAAAAATTATTGCAATCGGACTGACATCAGCTGTTGCATATTCGCTTTTGAAAGAATCAAAGCCAGAAATAGCTTATCTTGTCTTATTGGCAGGTTCAGTAATAGTTTTTTTAATGGTAGTTGATATGCTGGTAGATATAATATCGACTATAAACGGTCTTGCACAGAAGACGGGACTAGATACAGGAATAATAGCTAGTGTGCTAAAAATAATCGGAATAGGATATATAACTGAATTTTCTGCTGGAATATGCGAGGACATGGGAGCCAAAAGTATGTCGGACAAGGTGTTGTTTGGAGGAAAAGTTATAATATTATTTTTAAGTTTGCCCATTATAACTGCCTTGATTGAATTAATTATATCTATATTGCCATAAATGAAAAAAGTTTTATATATAAACAGAATAAAAATATTGTTAATACTGATATTGCTGTTGCTGACTTTTTGGACAAGTCTAAGTCATTGTTTTGTATTATCCAAAGACATGACGCAAGAAGAAGCCGAGCAAAAATTGCAGGATTCTATAAAAGAACAACTAGACAACATAGATTTTTGGGGCTTAGAACAATTAATAAATTCTTTGAATAATGATCAAAAAACCATTTTTGGCAGTTCGGGTTTTTTGGACAGGGTAAAACAACTGCTTAATGGTAACTTTAACAGCAGTAATATTTTTTCTGCAATAATGTATCTTCTAATAGGAGAAATAACTTCATTTTTGCCGATATTGGCTACAGTTGTGGGAATAGCCACATTATGTTCATTATTAAGTAATCTTCAAATCAATAATAAAGGCACAGGAAATGTTATTTATTTTGCGTGTTACGGTGCAGTAATTTTATCTGTTTCTGTTACAGTTTTTTATCTTGTAATGTTGACTAAAAACACTGTAAACGCAATGCAAACTCAAATTAATTTAATTTTCCCCATTCTTTTAGGCGTTTTAACGGCTATAGGCGGCACAACATCGGCGGCAGTTTATCAGCCTATGGTAAGTGTTTTGTCTTTGGTTGTTAGTAGAATAATGGTTAATATAATACTTCCGTTGTTTATTTTTGGATATATATTTAACATAATTGGAAATTTATCATCTACGATCAAATTAAAAAAATTTACTTCGTTTACTTCAAGCATGTCAAAATGGCTTATAGGCATAATCTTTACAGTATTTACTGCTTTTATGTCTATTCAAGGCATAACAGCGTCTGTGCATGACGGCGTATCTATAAAAACTGCAAAGTTTGCAATAAGTCATTACATTCCGATAATAGGCGGATATCTTTCTGACGGCTTTAATCTAATAATGGCAGGAAGTGTGCTGATTAAAAATGCAGTTGGAGTTGCGGGGTTGTTTTTGTTGGCATCAACTATACTGGCTCCAATTATAAAAATCATTGTTTTAATTTTAACGCTAAAACTTACTGCTGCAATTTTGGAACCATTGGCTAATGAAGGCTTTTCTAATTTTATAAGTGAAACTGCAAAATGCTTGGGCATGCTAATAGCTATTATTTTAAGCGTTGCATTTATGTATTTTATTATGCTGCTTTTAGTTGTTTGTACAGGAAACTATATTTGGGGGTAATGGATGAATCAAGTTTCAAAATGGGTTATGAGTATTGTTGGTGCTGCCATTTTGGGCGTATTGGTCGATCTTGTTATGACTGAAGGCAGTACCAAAAAATATATAAAGAGCATTATGTCAATAATAACGCTTTTTATAATTTTGTCCCCCATACCGGCATTGCTTAATAAAAACT
>DATCJR010000110.1 GCA_036562685.1 Clostridia bacterium
GGCAATAAGACTTACACTTAATTGGGCAATGACTTTTTATGGAATCAAAAAGACACAAGACTGGCGCTATGTAATGCTTAAACAAAAAAATCCCAAATGGTATTTTTTCATAAATCTATTTGGAATCAATCTTATGCCTACGTTATTAGTGTATTTGGGAACAGTTCCTTTTTATTATGTAATATTTTTTAATTCAAGTATAAATGCTTTTACTGTTTTAGGTCTTATAATAATGTTGGGCGCAACTTTGTTAGAGCTTGTTGCTGATATTCAAATGCATAATTTTAGAAAAACCAACAAAGACAAAACCAAAGTTATGGATCAAGGTTTATGGGCTTTTTCAAGACATCCCAACTATTTGGGCGAAGTATCTTTTTGGTGGGGAGTATTTGTATTTGCTTTTAGCAATCTGAAGATGCCGTTATATTGCATAATAGGCGCATTAGGTATAACTTTGCTGTTTTTATTTATAAGCATTCCAATGATTGAAAACAAAATGGTATCCTCTAGACCAGCTTACATAGAATACAAAAAGCGTGTTTCTATGCTGCTGATTTTACCCAGCAAAAAGGTTGTCGAAGAACAAGTAGAAGTGCAATAAAAAAGATTTAAATAGATAAAAAGCTGTCATTATTGCCTAGTAATGACAGCTTTTTTATTTAAAGTTATTATAATTTTACTGCAATAAAAAGTCTTAAACTTATTATCTTTTTTTAACAATTTCACATAATATATATTAATTTAATCAAAAATATTTACGAACTTGATAATATGTTGTCAATATCAATAAATCATATAGATTAGTTGTGTGATTCTGTTACTGTTTTACTTGCTAGGTATAAAAAACCGTTGTATAATAACAACGCTTGCACATAAAAACTACTTTTTATGCTAATACATAATGATAATAAATTTAAAGGATAAGATATATATATGAGAACAGAATGGAATGGCTTTTTGACCAACAAATGGGACAAAGAAGTTGATGTTCGTGATTTTATAGTCACCAATTATCACCCTTATGACGGAGATGAAGGCTTTTTGTCCAAACCTACACAACGTACCCTTACGCTTCTTAATAAATATAATGAGCTTTTGAAGCTAGAACAAGAACGCGGCGGAGTGCTTGATATTGATACAGAAACAGTAAGCGGTATTACAACATATAAACCCGGCTATATGGATAAAGAAAATGAACTAATCGTAGGACTTCAAACTGACGAGCCCTTGAAACGCGGAGTAAATCCTTTCGGCGGAATGCGTATGGCAAGAGGCGCATGTGAAGCTTACGGCTATAAGCTTTCAGATAAAATAGAAGAACAGTTCAAGTACCGCACAACCCATAACGACGGAGTTTTCAGAGTTTATACAAGCACAATGAGAAAGGCGCGCAAAAGCGGTATTATCACTGGACTTCCTGATGCTTATGGAAGAGGCAGAATTATAGGCGATTACAGACGAGTTGCACTTTATGGCATAGATTATCTGATTGAAAAGAAGCAAGAAGATATGGCAAAACTAGAAAAAGTGCCTATGAATGAAGAGAACATTCGCCTAAGAGAAGAAGTTTTCTGTCAGATAGAGTCTCTTAATATGTTAAAAGAAATGGGCGCAATGTATGGATACGATCTTTCCAAGCCTGCGGCTAACGCCCATGAAGCTGTACAATGGGTTTATTTTGCGTATCTAGCAGCTATAAAAGAACAAAACGGTGCAGCAGAAAGCTTAGGAAGAGTTTCAACTTTCTTGGATATTTACATTGAAAGAGACTTAAAAAACGGCTTAATAACAGAAGAATATGCCCAAGAATTAATAGATCAGTTTGTACTAAAACTTAGAATGGCGCGTCAATTGCGTACGCCTGAATACAATGAGCTTTTTGCAGGTGATCCTACATGGGTAACAGAAAGCATAGGCGGCATGTGTCTTGATGGTCGTCACATGATTACAAAAAGCTCATTTAGATTTTTGCACACGCTTGAAAATTTGACGCCTTCTCCTGAACCTAACTTGACTGTTTTGTGGTCTGAGAATTTGCCTGTCAACTTTAAAAAATACGCCAGTCATATAAGCATTGTCACCAGTTCAATTCAATATGAAAATGATGAAGTAATGCGTCCTTTATATGGCGACGACTACGGCATTGCTTGCTGCGTAAGCGCAATGAAAATCGGCAAGCAAATGCAGTTCTTTGGTGCGCGCTGCAATGTTGCCAAAGTTTTGCTTATGGCTATCAATGGCGGCAAAGATGAGATTAGCGGAGTTCAAATTGGTCCAGAGATGTCAGTATTAGACGGCGTTTTGAACTATGAAGAAGTTTATTCAAGATTTGAAAAATATATGGATTGGTTGGCAGAGCTTTATGTCAACACAATGAATGTCATTCATTATATGCATGACAAGTATGCCTATGAAAATATTCAAATGGCTTTGCACGATACCACTGTAGAAAGACTTATGGCTTTTGGTATAGCAGGATTGTCAGTAGCTGCAGATTCATTGAGCGCAATCAAACATGCCAAGGTTACAGCGGTTAAAAATGAACAAGGCATTGTTACAGATTATGTAACTGAAGGCGATTTCCCTAAATATGGAAACGATGACGATAGAGCAGATAATATAGTAAGAGATATAGTAGCTTATTTCTCTAAGGCTTTACAAAAACATCAAACTTATCGCAACGCGCTTCATACTCTGTCTGTTCTTACTATAACCAGCAACGTAGTTTATGGAAAAAAGACAGGCTCCACTCCTGACGGAAGAAAATACGGTGAACCCTTTGCACCTGGTGCAAACCCTATGCATGGCAGAGAATGCTGCGGTGCGCTTGCATCACTTAACTCAGTTGCCAAGATTCCTTATGATGCATGTAAAGACGGTATTTCCAATACATTCAGCATAACACCGAGAACTCTGGGCAAATCACTCGAAGAACGCAAGACTAATTTGGTGAATATTTTGGATGGATACTTTAGTCAAGGGGCTCATCATATCAACATCAACGTGCTTGACCGTGCATGCCTAGAAGATGCTCAGGTAAATCCTCAAAAATATCCCAACTTAACCATAAGAGTAAGCGGATACGCTGTAAGATTTAACTCTTTGAAGAAAAAGCATCAAGACGAAGTTATCAAGCGTACTTTCTTTGAATCGATGTAAAAAAACATTTTACCAAATAAAAACAATTAGAGATGCCCCCGAGAGATTTACCTTTCGGGGCATTATTGTTATATAATAGTAGCTATGAAAAAAGGATATGTACATTCAATAGAATCATTAGGAACAGTAGATGGCCCGGGCGTACGTACTGTTGTATTTATGCAGGGCTGTTATTTGCGTTGCCGTTATTGCCATAACCCTGATACATGGGAATGTTCAGGCGGAAAAAGTTATACAGCGCAAGAGCTTTTTAATTTTGTTATAAAATTTCGACCTTATTTTGGAAAATCAGGCGGCATTACTGTTTCAGGCGGAGAGCCTTTGTTGCAGCCTGAGTTTTTGTATGAGTTTTTTGAGTTATTAAAGCAAAACAACATCCATACAGCAATCGATACCTCGGGGTTACTTAATGATGAAATAAAAAAATTGCTTACTAAGACGGACTTGGTTTTGTTAGATATAAAACACACTGATCCAATAGAATACAAAAAGCTGACTGGCGGCGATTTGTCTGCGCCCCAAAAAATGCATTCTTACTTGATTGAAAATAATATTCCGTTTTGGATAAGGCAAGTTATCGTTCCCGGAATCAACGATACCGTAGAACAGATAAAAGAACTTGCAAAATACTGCGTACACTCCCAAAAATATGAGCTTATAGCTTATCATACATTGGGACTTAATAAATGGAGATTTCTAAATATACCATACTCATTAGAAGGCGTCGAGCCTCCGTCAAAAGAGCTAATGACTTCTTTAAAAGCGGCTTTAGACGAAGAAGTTAATCATTTAAGGGTAAAACTATAATTTTTTATAAACTGCAGTTATATAATCTTTTTTTGAATAATTTTTTCTATATATTGTATCTTCGACCTTGGGTTGACACTAGATATTGATAGTGGTAATATAGACTTATATTATTTTTTTTAAAAAATTTTATCAATATTATTCATTAAAAGGGGCAGTTTATGATAAAAGAGATTTTAAAAAGAGATTCAACTGTTCAACCTTTTGATATTCAAAAGATTACCAATGCTATTTATAAGGCCGCAGTTGCAGTAGGCGGAGATGATAGAGAACTCGCCGAAAAATTAAGTCTTGAGGTTGTAAAAAATCTAGAGAAAAAATTTGGAGACAGAATCCCTCATGTCGAAGATGTGCAGGACATGGTGGAAAAAGTGCTCATCGAAAATGGACACGCCAAGACCGCCAAGGCGTTTATATTGTATCGAGAAAAAAGACACAGCGCACGAAAAATAAACGCATTAATCGGCGCCACCATAGATATGTTTGGAAATTATCTTGGTGAAAGCGATTGGGTTATTCAAGAAAACGCAAACACACAAAAGTCTGTAAACGGACTTAACAACTATATAAGAGAATCATTTACAAAAAAATATTGGCTGTATGAGATATATCCGGTAGATGTAAGAAACGCGCATGAAAGCGGCGATATTCATTTGCATGATTTGGGATTCTTTGGACCTTATTGCGCTGGATGGGATTTAAGACAATTATTGACTGATGGTTTTGGCGGCGTAAGCGGTAAAGTTGAGAGCAAGCCCGCAAAGCATATGCGTTCATTTTTGGGACAAATTGTAAACGCTACTTTTACCACCCAAGGCGAAACAGCGGGCGCGCAAGCATGGAGCAGCTTTGATACCTATGTTGCGCCTTTTATAAGATATGACCATATGACTTATGATCAGGTTAAGCAATGCTTGCAGGAATTTATATTTAACATCAATGTTCCTACGCGCGTTGGATTCCAATGTCCTTTTTCTAATTTAACATTTGATATAAAAGTTCCTAAGACTCTCAAAGATCAGCCTGTTATCATAGGTGGCGTTGCTCAAGATGTAACTTACGGCGATTTCCAAAAAGAAATGGATATGCTTAACCAAGCCTTCTGTGAGGTTATGCTGGAAGGCGATGCCAAGGGCAGAGTTTTTACATTTCCTATTCCTACTCTTAATATCACCAATGATTTTGATTGGGACAGCCCTGTAACCGATGCTTTTATGAAAATAACAGGCAAATACGGAATTCCATATTTTGCCAATTATATCAATAGCGATCTTAATCCTGAAGACGCAGTATCAATGTGCTGCAGATTAAGACTGGATGTAAGCGAGTTAAAAAAACGCGGCGGCGGTCTGTTTGGCTCCAATCCATTTACAGGTTCTATCGGCGTAGTTACAATCAATCTTCCTAGAATAGGATATCTGTCTAAGAGTAAAGAAGAATTCTTTGACCGTTTAAGAAGACAATGCAATATAGCCAAGACTTCTTTGGAGATAAAGCGCAAGATTATAGAAGAGCAATCTGATAAAGGCTTGTATCCTTATTCGACGCACTTCTTAAGAGGAATAAAAGCGCGTACAGGTCAGTATTGGTACAATCACTTTAACACGATAGGAATCGTGGGAATGAACGAAGCGCTTCTTAACTTTATGGGTAAGGATATCACAACGCCTGAAGGCAAAGAGTTTGCAATAGAAGTTTTGAAGTATATGAGAAGCATAATGGTAGAGTTCCAAAAAGAAACAGGGCATATGTATAACCTAGAAGCTACTCCTGCCGAAGGAACAAGCTATCGTCTTGCAAAACTTGATAAAGAAAGATTTCCAGATATTATTGCAAGCGGAATTAATGAGCCTTATTACACCAACTCTACTCAACCACCCGTAGGGTTTACAGATGACATATTTGAGGCTGTCCAAAATCAAGATGAATTGCAGTCGCTTTATACAGGCGGAACTGTTTTGCACTTGTATTTGGGCGAAAAGGTTGACGATGTTCAAGCATGTAAGAATTTGATCAGAACGATTTTTTCAAATTCTAAAATGCCGTATATTTCTTTGACTCCTACTTTTTCTGTTTGCCCTGAACACGGATATATTACGGGCGAACATTTCAAATGCCCTCAATGCGGTGCTGATTCTGAAGTTTGGTCAAGAGTTGTTGGATATCTAAGACCTGTTCAGAATTACAATAAAGGCAAGAAAGAAGAATACCTGCAGAGAGTAAAATATGTAATGCCTAAAAATTCTGATGAGATAAAAAAGCAAATTCATAACCAAAATATTGCAGTAGGCTAAAAAATGAAAATTGCAGGTTATGTAAAAAATTCTTTAATTGATTATCCGGCGCATATATCATGCGCCGTCTTTTTGGGCGGATGTAATTTCGATTGCTGGTATTGTCATAACCGCTCATATATAAAAGGTCAAGGCGATATCGAAAGCGAAACGGTATTAGAATTTTTGAAAAGACGAAAAGGACTGATTCAAGGCGTGGTTGTAAGCGGAGGTGAGCCTACATTGAATGCAGAATTGCCTGACTTTTTAATTAAAATAAAAGAAATGGGATACCTTGTAAAACTAGACACCAACGGAAGCCGCCCTAAGATTGTAAAAGATATTATTTCACAAGGGCTAGTTGATTATATTGCTATGGACTATAAAGCGCCATTAGAGAAATATCCTGAAATTGTCCATGTTAATGTAAATATAAATGATATAAAAGAATCTATAGATACAATACTAGCAAGCAATATTGATTATGAGTTTCGAACGACTTTTGTACCTACATTGATAGACGAGGATATTGTAAAAATAGCTAAAGAAATAAGCTCAAGCAAAAAATACTGCTTGCAGCAATATCGCCATGAAGATGAATACAGCAAGATTTTGGGAAAAGAAGTAAGACCGCATACTCCAGAATATATAAGACAAACAGCACAAAAACTAAAAGATTTTTTTAATGGGGAATTGATTATAAGAGGGCTTTAATAAAGCCCTTTTATTTTTTTGCGCGGTTGAGCCAAAACCAGAACATTTACTTCTTTTGCGCCTTTTTTCAAAATTAGCCTGGACAGTTCATCAACCGTTGCGCCCGTAGTCATTACATCATCAATCAGCAAAATGTGCTTGTCCTTAATATCAATGTCGTCCGACGCCATAAAAACACCCTTTACTTGAGAAAAGCGTTCTTCCCTTGTTGATCTTGCCTGATAGGGTGTATTTTTTATTTTATGTAAAAGATTGATTTCTAACGGAATATTGTGATTTTGAGATATGACTTTTGCAAGCAAGAGAGATTGATTATATCCTCTTTCTTTGAGACGTCTTTGGGAAATGGGTGCCGGCACAATCAAATCAATGTTTAGGTTAAGCTTTTGAAAATAATCAGACATCATTTCGCCAAGCGGCTTGTATAGATATTTTTTATTGCCGTATTTGTAACCTCTTATCAGCTTTTGAGCGTTGCCTTCATAGATTAACACGCTTCTTGCGATATTATAATGAGGTTTATATTTTTTGCAGTCCTCGCAAAAAGAAGCCATATTATCGATAACAGTTCCGCATTTTTGGCAGAAGTTCTGATCGTTAAATTCTAATTTACAGTCGTTACATAAACAATATTTGGAATCAGAAAAAATATCCTTATCGCAAATAATGCATTTGAAATCAGCAGGAAAAAATATTTTTTGAAAAAATCTAAATATTTTCACAACGAAGGCACCGCGTTAAGTGTCATATCAGCAAAATTGACTTTATTGATATAGTTATAATAACCCATAGATGCAACCATTGCTGCATTATCAGTACAAAGAGAAAGTCTAGGAATATGGACATTTATGTTGTACTTTTTGCCCATCTCTTCAAATCTTTTTCTTAAGTAGCTGTTAGCCGCAACTCCGCCTGCTAAGGCTATATCCAGATAACCAAGATTAAGCACAGCTGTGAACGCTTTTTGAACAATAGGTTCTATAGCGTAGTACGTAAATGAAGCGCACACATCAGGAGCATTGATTTCTAAGCCCTTTGCCTTTTGATTGTGTATATAATTTACGGCAGCGGTTTTGAGTCCGCTGTAACTAAAGTTATATCCGTCACTTATTGTTTTTGCGTGTTTAAAAAATTCTATATTGTTTTGACCTTGTTTTGCAAGTTTGTCGATCATTGGTCCGCCTGGATATTCAAGTCCCAAAAGCCTTGCAACTTTATCAAAAGCTTCTCCTGCTGCATCGTCTTGAGTAGAACCCAAAACCTCATAAGACATATAATCTTTTATATTGACAAGTTCGGTATGACCGCCGCTTACTACTGCGCACAAAAAAGGTGGAACAAGTGTGGAATTGTCAAGATAATTAGCAGCGATATGCGCCCTGATGTGATTGACCTTAATCAACGGCTTGTTTAGCATATAGCTTATTGCCTTAGCAGCACTTACGCCTACAAGCAATGCGCCCACAAGCCCTGCGCCGTATGTCACTGCAACTGCATCTATATCGTTTAGCGTAAGGTTTGCGTTATTTAGCGCTTCGTCCAAAACATTGATAATAGCCATAGTATGATTTCGAGAAGCAATTTCGGGTACTACACCGCCAAATTTTTTGTGAATATCAATTTGGCTTGAAATAATATTGCTTACGACTTCACGTCCGTTTTTGACGATGGCAACGCTTGTTTCATCGCAAGAGGTTTCAATTCCCAATATATAAATATCTTTTTCTTCGTTCATTTTATTGTGATTTTCTCAAATAATCGTCTATAAATTCTTCTATTTCGCCGTCCATAACAGCTTGTATATCAGTTTTTTCATAGCCTGTTCTGTGGTCTTTTACAAGAGTGTAAGGGCAGAACACATAAGAACGGATTTGGCTTCCCCATTCTATTTTTTTGATTTCGCCCTTAAGGCTTTGTACTTTTTCCATGTTTTCACGCTCTTTTATTTCAGCAAGCTTGGAAATAAGCATCTTCATTGCTGTTTCGCGGTTTTGAATCTGTGAGCGTTCGTTTTGACACTGAACTACTATGCCGGTAGGAATATGCGTAATACGGATTGCTGATTCGGTCTTATTTACATACTGACCGCCAGCGCCGCCGCTTCGGTAAGTATCGATTTTAAGTTCTTCAGGCTTTATCTCGATATTGGCGTCCTGTTCAATTTCGGGCGTAACTTCAACTGATGCAAAAGAAGTATGGCGTCTTGAATTGGCGTCAAACGGCGAAATTCTAACCAGTCTGTGTACGCCTTTTTCAGCTTTTAGATAGCCATAAGCATTGAGCCCTTCTACTATAAAGGTTACGCTTTTTATTCCTGCGCCTTCGCCTTCAAGATAATCTATAACTTTTATAGAATAGCCGTTTTTTTCTGCATATCTTGTGTACATACGGTACAGCATATCTGCCCAGTCTTGAGCTTCTGTTCCGCCTGCACCCGCATGCAAAGTGATAATAGCATTATTGGCGTCATATTCGCCTCTTAAAAGGGTTTGAAGATTTAATTTTTCTACATCAGTATTTAGTTGTTCAAAATCTTTTATAATTTCGTCAGCCAGCTTTTCATCGTCTTCCATTTCAGCCAACTCTATAAGTTCGTCAATATCATTAGCTCTTTTGACGATTTGTTCATAGGTGTCTACTTTATTGTTAAGCGCTTTTAGCTTTTGACTGACTTCCTTAACTTCAGATAAGTTTTTATAAAAATCTTCAGCGTTTTGTCTTTCTTCCAACTCTGCAATTTCTTTTTTTAACTTAGGCAGGTCAAAGAGAGTCTCCTATTGCCATTATAGTTTTGCGGCAATCCTGCATTTGAGTTTTTATTGTGTCAAGTTTTAGCATTTCTTTCTCCAGATTATGAATTTTTTCCGCAGCAGTTTTTATATTTTTTGCCGCTGCCGCAAGGACAAGGTTCGTTTCTGCCTACTACTTTTTCGCTTACAACGGGTTGAGGACCTTTGGGAGGGGCTTTTCTGTTGGTACCGTCATCACCACGTGATTGGGTAAGCTCCATTTTTCTTTCTTCTCTCTTTACAGGGGCTTGTTCTATTTTGACTCTCATTAAAAATTGAACGGTCTGTTCTTTGATGCGTTCAATCATATCGTCAAACATCTCAAAGCCCTCTTTCTTGTAAGCTATTACAGGATCATGTTGACCGTATGCTCTAAGACCAATACCGCGTCTTAAAACATCCATTGCATCAATATGGTCCATCCATTTTGCATCAACTACTCTTAGAAGCACTATGCGTTCAACTTCGTCAAAGTTAACGCCCATTTCTTTTGCGGCTTGGATTTTCTTTTCATAATACGCGGTCATCTCATTGGTGAGATTTTCAATAATATCATCTACATCCCAATTTGAGAGGTTTTCTTCATTCAAAAACTCTTTTGCTTCAGGCAATAGATATCTTTCTATATCTTTGTTGAAGTTTTCAATATCCCATTCCTTCCAGTCAAGCGATCGGTCTGCATAAGCCAGAGTGATAACCTCAGCCTGATGAGCTATCATGTCCAAAATCTCATCATGTACGCTTTCACCCATAAGCACTTTGTTGCGCTGAGAATATATGATTGATCTCTGGGTGTTCATAACGTCATCGTATTCCAAAACGTGACGGCGGATAGAGAAGTTTCTTCCTTCTACTGTCTTTTGAGCACCTTCAATACGGCGAGTCAACATCTTCATTGACAAAGGTGTATCTTCATCTAGCTTGAACATTTCGGCTATACGTTTTATTTTATCTCCGCCGAACAATCTTATGAGATCGTCTTCCATGCTAAGATAAAAAATTGATGAACCAATATCGCCCTGACGACCTGCTCTGCCTCGCAACTGGTTATCAATACGGCGGGATTCATGGCGTTCTGTACCGATTATGCGCAAGCCGCCTACCGCGATAACTTCTTCTTTTTCTTTTTGAGTTTGGGCATGGAAAGCATCGTAATGTCTCTTGTACTCAGCCTTGGCTGCCAAAACTTCGGGATCATCAGTATGCGCATAAGATGTAGCAGCTTCAATGATTTCATCTTTGTAGCCTAACTCTCTCATGCGGTGTTTTGCCATAAATTCGGGGTTGCCGCCTAGCAAAATATCTGTACCACGACCAGCCATGTTAGTTGCGATTGTTACAGCGCCTTTTCGTCCTGCCTGTGCTACAATTTCAGCTTCCAAAGCATGGTTTTTTGCGTTCAATACGTTATGTGGAATTCTTTCGCGCGACAAGAGTTTGGATAATTCTTCACTCTTTTCGACAGTGACTGTACCTACAAGCACAGGCTGTCCGCGTTGATAACATTCTTTTATATCTGCTACTATTGCTTTTAGTTTGCCTGCATGAGTTGTATAAACCTGATCGTTTTCATCCACTCTTATCATGGGCTTATTGGGCGGAATTACTACGACGTCAAGTCCGTATATTGCGTTGAATTCGGCTTCTTCGGTTTTGGCAGTACCTGTCATACCTGACAGTTTCTTATACAATCTGAAAAAGTTCTGGAAGGTAATAGTAGCCATTGTTTTGTTTTCGTTTTGAATTTTTACATTTTCTTTGGCTTCTATTGCCTGATGTAGTCCGTCGCTGTAACGACGACCTATCATAAGACGACCTGTAAATTCATCTACTATGATGACTTCGCCGTCTTTTACGATGTAGTCGTTATCGCGCTTCATAATAAAATGAGCACGCAACGCATTGTTTATATAATGATATAATTCATCGTTTTGAGGGTCGCCTAGGTTGTCCACAGCAAAATATCTTTCGGCCTTTGCTACGCCTGAGTCGTTGAGATGGACGGTTTTCTTTTCTTCATCTAGGTCAATATCATCAGGACGAATATATTTTACAAACTTGTTGACATTGATATACATTTCGGAGGACTTGTCTCCGCGTCCGCTTATGATTAGAGGAGTTCTTGCTTCATCAATCAAAATTGAGTCAACTTCGTCCACTATAGCAAAAGACAAATCTCTCAAAACCTTATCGCGAGCATTAATAACCATGTTATCTCTTAGGTAGTCAAAGCCAAGTTCGTTATTGGTGCAATAGGTTATGTCAGCTTGATAAGCAGCACGCTTTTGCTCGTTTTGCATGCCTGAAATTGACACGCCCACGCTTAGTCCCATAAACCTAAAGACCTTGCCCATCCATTCGGCTTGAGTTTTTGCCAAATAATCATTGACGGTTACTATATGCACGCCTTTTCCAGAAAGCGCATTGAGATAAGCAGGCAAGACAGCGACCAAGGTTTTACCTTCACCGGTTTTCATTTCGGCAATTCTTCCTTGATGTAGGACTATACCGCCTAGTAATTGAACATGGAATGGACGCATTGCAAGCACCCTTTCACTGGCTTCTCTAATAGCCGCAAAAGCGTCAGGTAAAATATCATCCAATGTTTCATAGTTGTTTTGCAGCCTGTCTTTTAATGCAGGGGTGACGGCTTTTAGTTCTTCGTCCGTCATTGCCTTGTATTTATCAGCCAAAGCTTCTATTTTGGATGCTATAACCTCAAGTTTTTTTAAGGCTCTTTTGTTGTCTGAGCCTAATATAGCTTTTATAAGTCCCATATCTTTTCCTGCCTTTTTATTTAATATGATGATTTATTTTGTTTTATTTTTCAAAACAGCTTTTCTGTTTTTGAGTCCTTTTTTGTAATATTCATTGAACGCTTTTTCGCTTTCATTGTCAAGCGCTCTTTTGGGCAATATAAATACGCCGATTTTAGGTAACTTTAAAACATAGTAATTTTTATAATCAAATACATCTAAGATATATTCCCATCTGATTTTTCCGCTTTTTTTTACTTGAAAACAATCTTCGGTAATACTTACGGTTATTACATCGTTTTTTAGTTCTTTCGCGCTGCGTTTATATACCGCTATAACCTTAATAAAAGTCAAAAGCAAAAATACCGCAGAAAAAATGGTAATAAGTAGTCCCATGTTAAATAAGCTGTAGTTATGTATAACAGCGCCTACTACAATCATCGTGCCAAAAACCAATATAAGTAGTCCCCATGCTATAACAGTGGAGCGGTTGGCTCTTTTGTAATATTCTTTTAGATCATTTTTATCCAAAGTAAAGTTAATTTCCATCAGCGATTCCTTTTTGCTTCTAGCTTTTTGCGATATTCAATCAAGTTTTGTTCTTTTAGATTTTTCTTAAACCAATCCATATCTTGAGGCGAAAAAACTTCTTTTTTTAGAATGAATATATTATAGACATCATCTCTCAAAACAAGATACTTTTGATTTTCTAGATAAATTTTGTATTGTCCCCACTTGACGCCTTCTTTTTTGCCGTCGCTGTATAGGATTATTCCTTTTTCTTCGTCAATTGAAATTATTCTTTCATCCAATATATAACGGTCTTTTTTTACTGAAATCAAAATCTTTATTCCTGTATAAATGATAACTAGCAAAAGATAAGCAAGTCCTGCGCCTATCACTAGCAAGCCCAAAGTAAGGAGCCCCTTATAATAATTGGCGAAACTAAAAATTGTTATGACCTTATCAAGTCCAAACAACATTCCGGATATCAAACTCAATACTGCACCAAGTATAAGCACTAGAACAGTAGTTTTAATTGCTGAATAAATATTGATATAAAACATTTCCTTAGCGGATAAAGTGAACTTGACATTTAGCTTTTCCATAAAAAACCTCAAGCTTGATTATAACATAAAAATTATTATGTTTACAACAAATACCTTGTTGTAAAAAACAAGGCATTAAAAGACCAAT
>DATCJR010000111.1 GCA_036562685.1 Clostridia bacterium
TATTGTATTAAGCCATGCTCCCTCAATAAGATCATGACTAAGAATTCGATTTTTGGGCAATTTTCCCTTTAGCTTTTGATTAAATCTTTCAACGTCTATAATACCTTTACCGCAAAATAAGCCTTGATTAAATGCATCTGACCCCAAATTGGTACATCCAAAGGAATAAACATCATACCCTCTGTTATCAGAAAAAGCATAAGAAAATGGAGTTTTGATTGATGTCAATGGATTGGAATGAACAGCAAAGCCCATCAAATCATATTTATGGTTTTGAGGATGAGCCATGGTTTCTATGATTTCTTTGCATTGCAAAGTAAAAGAATCGCTATCTAATGCAATCAAATATTTGATTTTTTGATTGGTATCACCCAAGACAAGACAAAAGCTATCTAATGTATCATCACCGCAAAGAAAAGAAATAAGTTTGGAAATCGCTCCTCTTTTTCTCTCTTCGCCTGAATAGTTATTGTCGTTTGGGTTATATGTTCTTTTTCGCCAAAAAATATTATATTCGTTTTCATTAAGATGTTCATAAAAAAGTTTGCGTGCATACCGTAACAACTCATCATCCTGTTTGCTTTTTTCTTGATTTGAAGTCAAAAAATCCAGTAATAAGCAAAATTTAATATTTTTGTGATTATTAACTGTCTTTAATTTTTTTAAGTTTTCAATTGCATTTTTCAGTTCTTGCTTATCGCTAATAAGCTGAGAAATTACAGCCATAGTAAGATATTCGTCAGGAATACCTTGTAAAAAATCAATTCTTAATAAAGGCTTATGTCTAACCAAAGAACATAATAGCTTATTGACAAGAGCCGTAAAAATGAAAATATATATAGGCAAAGAAATTATAAAATAAATTAGCGCCTTCCATATAGCATTAAAGAAAAAATAAGAAATGAGTCCGTTAGTTCCTACAGCCAAAAATAATATACTAAAGATATATAATATAGCCTTTGCTTTTTGATATTTTCGTTCAAATAAGTTATGTGCTATATGACTACCCTTAGCGTTAATTAAAGTTATAAGATGACGTGCCAAAAACAATTCATTTAGCCTTTTTTTTCTAGCTAAGCGCGACAAAGTCTCAAGATACAGCATTTTGCTATATTCTGTACTTCTTTTATAAACTCCTGCCTCCTCGTTAAGCAAAATTTTATTAATTGGTGAAATATCCAAAATAAAAGAAGTGTTAACTATCTCATTTATAGTTCTTAAAGAATTGATAACATTTGAGATTAATATATTATATCTAATTATTTGACGGTTAAAGCTGTCCAATCGTTGAGAAAAATCAAATCCAAGTTTTTGACAGTATTTTGCTATTTCGTCAATCTTCTTGCTGTCTTTGCATAAGTTAATTCCATAAATAAAACTATTGTTCTTTAAACTTTCATTAATTTTATGTTTATATTTTTTTGAACATGCTTTTAAAATATTTTTATTAATTACAATGCTTTTTAAAGAAATGATAGCGGCATATTCCAAAAGGCAATATTCAATCATAGTCTTTATATGCCGACATTCATCAAATGACAATGGACATTCTGCTTGATATATATTTAATAATTCTTTTATTCTCTCTTTGCTCAAATAGCCGTCGCTGTATCTAATAATGTAATTTATTAATTCATAAATCCTTGGACGGTCATTTATTAATGGCAGCTTGGGCATTCTTTGCAATTTTTGACTAACATCCAATAAAATGTCTTCTAAAAAATAATTATTATCATAAAGCCATTTTTCAAATTCCAAAAGATTATAGCCCTTGGCAGATTTTTTGCTGATAATCTTATATGCTTTTGATATTTTGGATGCAATAACGCTTATATCCATTGAGCCATTTTTCGATTTAATTATCTTATGTTCAACTGATAAAGCTCTGATCCTTTGTTTTAATTCATCAAAATTAACATTAACGCCAAGTTCAAAACGGGGGTCGCCATGCCACCCTACAATCTTCAAAATTAATCCAAATATTATAACCGTAATTACAATCCAAAGATATTGCATATTGATTTATTATTTCCTAAGGTCTGTAATCTTAAACAGTAAGATAAGGACAGGCAATTTTCGACAAAAATCAACATATATATGTATAGCTGCTTTTATAGCTTTTTTATTTACTTTTTTTGATTTGGGCGGATTTAATGATAATTGAAAACCTTTTTACATTTTTAAGTAAGATATTTTTTTTCACTTCTTATGTCAACAATAAGGGAACATTCCCCAAACCCTTAACTCAGGAAGAAGAAAAAAAATATCTAGAACTTTACAAACAAGGCGATATTCAGGCAAAAGATATTCTGATTCGCCATAACTTAAGACTTGTCGCCCATATTGTAAAAAAATTCAATAATGCAGCTGAAGTTGACGATATGATTTCAGTCGGCAGTATAGGCCTAATAAAGGCTATTAACACATATTCCCATGATAAAGGTACTCAACTTGCGACATATGCCGCAAAGTGCATTGAAAACGAAATATTGATGTATATTCGTGCCAATAAAAAGCACCGCACCAATTTGTCTTTGGCTGACACTGTAGGCATTGACAGAGAAGGCAATGAAATTACATTAATGGATTTGTTATTTATTAAAGAAGACAGTATTGTTGATCAAGTAGAAAATCACATACTTCTAGATAAGATTATGGATATTATAAAGCAAGTTCTTGACAAACGGGAATATATGATTATAAAAATGCGTTATTCTCTTGGCGATCAAAAAAGTATGACTCAAAGAGAAGTAGCTGCGAAATTAGGAATATCTCGTTCATATATATCGCGAATAGAAAAAAAAGCTCTTGCAAAAATACGCAATGAGCTTGCAAAATGCAGTTTAAAAAATTAAAACTGTCATTTATTTTTCATTTTTATAAGCTTTTATAATTTCACCGACAAAAATTTTGTGATAATCTTTTTGAGGGTAATTTTTTTCAATCTCAGGATCAAGAAAATTATTATTATCTAAAGCACTAATATATATCTTTTTGCAGACAATCACGAGTTCACTCTCTTCAAAAAAAACTGTATTATCTAAAAAAATAGGTGTTAGATTGCATGCTTTTGTTTTGTCTATATCCCTGCCCGATTTTGAGCCGCAGATATTGTAAACTTTTTTATCTGTCATAACATTAAGCGAAAAATAATCATTTTTCTCAACAAAATCTAAAGTATAGCGGGTCGGTCTTATAAAAATTGTTG
>DATCJR010000112.1 GCA_036562685.1 Clostridia bacterium
ACTTGCTCCTGGAGCAGAACGCATTTATACCGCGGGTGAGAAAGAATACCTTGTATGGCAGGAAAGAAAGAACACCGGAGTTCCTATCAATGAGGGCGTTCAAAAAGAAATGTCTAAAGTAAGAGATGATTTGAAACTTACAAAATATGTATTCCCTTGGGAAAAATAATTTTTTAAGGCGGTTTAAAAAACCGCCTTTTTTATAGTGATTTTGAAATTTGGTTAGAAAAAAAACAGTCTTATAACGGTCATTTTTGCTTTTTTAGCTTTATTTTTATTTAGAATAATTTTTACTGTTTTTGGTAATTTTATCTTTAGAAGACCAAAAACAGGAGATTATATAAATTATGTTTAAACCTTTTGAACAAAAGCCTATGCCTATTGATGACTTGTTTATGGACTGGCAAACAATGTATCCCAAGGCATATGACAAAAATTCGGTAGATCCTTATACCAAAGTCAGAATTATTTTGATGAACGGTATTGAAGTAGAGACGGCATTGTTTTCACATCAGTTCCACCGCCATTGTGCTGATAATGATTTAAGACGCGAGCTAGATAACACTAGACGTATTGAACAGCAGCAGCAAAAGCATATAAACTGGCTAAAACCTATTGACGAGTCGCCCTTGGAAACCACAATAGGATATGAACATGTGGCGGTTGACCTTACCGCATGGCTTGCCAAAAACGAGCCGGACAAAAACGTAAAAAGCGCGCTGGATTTTGCGCTTTTGGAGGACTTTGACCACCTTTACCGTTATGCCAATCTTTTGGATATGGATGTCAATATACCTGCTGAAAATTTGGTTAAAAGCTATGTTGATATTACGCCTGGACGTCCTACCATAGCCGAACACCGTTATCCTATGGACGATCCAAACTACCATGTGGATTTCAAAAAAGCGGATATTCAGACCAAACTCAATACAATGATTATTACTGCTGCCGAACAGCAGACAATGAATTTTTATATGAATATCGGCAACACTTATTATAATGATTTGGGAAGACAACTGTATCAGGAAATAGCAATGATAGAAGAACAGCATGTCAGCCATTATGGTTCGCTTCTAGATCCTAATTGCACATGGTTAGAAAGTCTGCTAATGCACGAATATATGGAATGCTATTTATATTATTCGTTCTATATGGACGAACTTGACCCTAATATAAAATCGGTTTGGGAAATGCACCTTGAACAGGAAATTGCGCACTTGCACAAGGCGGCGGACTTGTTAAAAAAATACGAGAAAAAAGACTGGCAGGATTATGTGCCTGAAACATTTCCTAAGCTTTTGCAATTCCATGACACTAGAGATTATGTGCGTAAAGTTTTGGCTAATCAGATAGAGTTGACCACTAATAAAGAAAAATATATCAATGTAAAAGATTTGCCTAAGTCAAGCAAGTTCTTTTTCTATCAAAACACAGTCAATAGCGATGTTAATTTGGTGCCTAGTCATATGGTTATAAGCGAGCATCAGAAGAAGTTCAATATTGACTATCGCGCTGAGGCTGAAAAAAATCCAGTACCCGAACTACAAGACCGCAAAAAAGACAATGTTACAATTGCAAGAACTATTAATGGAAATGTTCCTGATTTTGTCCCCCAAATGGCAGGACGACATGATTCCTCTCCGTCAGCAAGAGTTTAAAGATTTTTCATAAAAACCACTCCAAAAGACATGTTTACAAGGGACAGCATAAAAAGTGCTGTCTTTTGTATTTTATATAAAAACCATACTTAAGGACGATTATCTTTTCTTTATACCAAAATTGTGCTAAACTAAAAGCAATGAAATAACAAGGAGAGAGTTTAGTATGATTGAAGTTAAACACGCAGTCGAATTAGACGAAATCGAAAGTGACCTTTCGGAGATCTTTGTTACCAATCATGATAAAGATTTGAGATTTTTATATAAAGCAAAAGA